>CAKZJN010000094.1 GCA_936943465.1 uncultured Rhodoferax sp. | reverse complement strand
GCAATCCATCGTGGCGCGCAGCAAGAGCCCTACTGGAAGCCCTTTTTTGACGGCTTCCCGCCCGTGCAGCAGTGGCTGGGCCAGGTCAAACCCGACGTGGTGGTGATGTTCTACAACGACCACGGCCTGAACTTCTTCCTGGACAAAATGCCGACCTTCGCCGTCGGCGCCGCCGCCCAGTACAACAACGCCGACGAAGGCTGGGGCATCCCCACGCTGCCCCCGTTCAAGGGCGAAGTCGACTTGTCTTGGGAAATCATCAACCACCTGGTCGAGAACGAATTCGACATCACCACCTGCCAGGAAATGCTGGTGGACCACGCCTGCACGCTGCCGCTGAAACTGTTCTGGCCCGAAGGCGATTGCCCGGTGACCGTGGTGCCGGTGTGCATCAACACCGTGCAGTTCCCCCTGCCCAACGCAAAGCGCGTGTTTGCCCTGGGGCGTGCCGTAGGTGAGGCGGTGGCTCAATGGGACAGCGACAAAAAGGTGGCCTTTGTGGCTTCCGGTGGTTTGAGCCACCAACTGGAAGGCGAGCGCGCCGGCTTTATCAACAAGGACTTTGACTTGAAGTTTCTGGAAAGCCTGGAAAACAACCCCGCCTGGGCCACCCAGTTCAGCATCCACGAACTGGTAGAAAAAACCGGCACCCAAGGCATCGAGCTGCTGGCCTGGCTAGCCATGCGCTCGGCGCTGTCGGCTGGTGACAACAGCGGCGTGCGCAAGGTGCACAGCAACTACCACATCCCAATATCCAATACCGCAACGGGATTGCTGGCACTGGAAACGTACTAATTAGTTAGCTGGTCCATTCAATGGGGCACTCAGCTTTGCTGAGTGCCCCATTTCTATTTGCATTGGTAATTTATGGTAGCTACAATAATTAATGCAAATTGAGTTCGATCCGGCCAAGGACGCCTCCAATCAAGAGAAGCATGGGGTTTCGCTTGCGTTGGCTTCAACGTTGAATTGGGAGGCTGCCTTGGTGTGGATGGATGAACGCCAGGACTACGGCGAACTACGTATGGTCGCGCTCGCGCCCGCCACCGGGGTTTTGTACTGCGTGGCCTTTGTGGACCGAGAGTGGATTCGCAGAATCATCAGTTTGCGCAAGGCCAATAGACGAGAGGTGAAGCACTATGTCCAAAGCAATTAAGCGCCCAGCGGTAGCCATGCCCAGCGTGGAGGAAGACAAGGCCATCACGGCTGCGGCCAAGGCTGACCCCGAAGCGCAGCCCCTGACGCCCCAACAACTCAATGCGATGGTTCCGCTCAAGTCCTTGCGTGGACGCCCCAAGTCGGACAACAAAAAGTTGTTGGTCTCTGTACGCTACAGCCCGGAAGTCGTGGCGTACTTTCGCTCGACTGGTGAAGGCTGGCAGGCGCGTATGGACGGCGTGCTGAGGCAGTACGTCGCCAGCAACGCGAAGTAGGTCATAAACCAAGCGCAAAAAACAAAGCAGCCAGACACAGGCCGGCATGGCGCTTGGCGCCGGTAGGTAAAGGAGGAGCCCGCGCAGCGGGCGGGGGACACGGACGGCGCTGAGTGCCATGCCGGCCTGCGTCCCGAAGGGAAGTTAAGGCACAAACTTATCCAGCCGTTAACTTGGCAACGAGATCCGCCGTAGTCGAAGCCTTGTATTTCCGCATCAACCGCGCCCGGTAAATCTCAACGGTCCGGTGGCTGATGGACAGGGCCTTGCCAATCAGCTTGCTCGTCAGCCCCTGCATCAGATAAGCGGCCACCTCGCGCTCGCGCGCCGTTAGCTCAGCCTTGACCGGGCGACTGGCGCTCAGGTCCTCAAAGGCCCAGATGCCCGCCTCGTGCGGTGCGCTCTGGTTCAGCGCGCGGCCGGTCACATGGCACCAAAAGGGTTCTCCGGCGCTGCGCCCGCCGACGCGCTTCATGATGCGGTCGTCGGCGTAGGTGCCCTTGCGGTTGAGGATGGGCTCGATGCGTGCGCCGGTGCGCTCGTACTCATCGGCGCTGGGGTAGAGCACCTGAAAAGACTGGCCTACCAGTTGCGCCCGCTCGGCGCCAAACATGTCACAGAGGTGCTGGTTGCAGTCCATGATGGTGCGGTTGCTGGAGAGGGCCAGCCCGACCGGGGCCATCTCGAATGCGAGGCGGTAATCAATGTCCATGGCGCGTTTGTTGCGTGGTGAAGGGAATGGCCCAAGGGTTGGCCATTACGAAAAACTACGTATGTGGTTACGTAGTATCGTATGCCCATCTGTTAACCAGGAGAACAGCGCAGTGAACAAGATTTATCCCAGCGCCGACGCGGCGCTCAAAGGCATCGTCCAGGATGGCCAGCTTTTGGCCGTGGGCGGTTTTGGTTTATGCGGCATTCCCGAGGCGCTGATTGAAGCCCTCAAGGACACCGGCGTGAAGGACCTGACCGTGATTTCCAACAACGCAGGCGTCGACGGCTTCGGCCTGGGCAAACTGCTGGAAACCCGCCAGATCAAGAAGATGATTTCTTCTTATGTGGGCGAGAACAAGGAGTTCGAGCGCCAGTATCTGGCCGGTGAACTGCAACTCGAATTCACGCCCCAGGGCACGCTGGCCGAGAAGCTGCGCGCCGGTGGCGCCGGCATTCCGGCTTTTTTCACCAAGACTGGTGTGGGCACCATCGTGGCCGAAGGCAAGGAACTGCGCGAGTTTGATGGCGAGACCTATGTGATGGAACGCGCGCTGGTGCCCGAAGTGGCGCTGGTCAAGGCGCACCGCGCCGACAAGTCGGGCAACCTGCAATTCCGCTTTACGGCCCGCAACTTCAACCCCGCCGTTGCCATGGCCGGCAAGATCACCGTGGTGGAAGTGGAAGAGATTGTGGAAACCGGCACGTTTGAGCCCGATCAGGTGCATCTGCCCGGCATTTATGTGCACCGCCTTGTGCTCAATGCCAACCCCGAAAAGCGCATTGAGAAGCGCACCATCACCGAGAAAGCAGGAGTTTGAACATGGCCTGGACACAAGACCAAATGGCAGCACGCGCTGCCCAAGAACTGGAAGACGGTTTTTATGTGAACCTGGGCATTGGCATCCCCACGCTGGTGGCCAACCACACCGGCAGCAAGGAAGTCTGGCTGCAGTCTGAAAACGGCATGTTGGGCATTGGCCCGTTCCCGACCGAAGACCAGGTCGATGCCGACCTGATCAACGCCGGCAAACAGACCGTAACCACGCTCAAGGGCTCCAGCATTTTTGGCAGCCACGAGAGCTTTGCCATGATCCGTGGCGGCAAGATCAACCTGAGCATCCTGGGTGCCATGCAGGTCAGTGCCAAGGGCGACCTGGCCAACTGGATGATTCCCGGCAAGATGGTCAAGGGTATGGGCGGCGCCATGGACTTGGTGGCTGGCGTGAAGCGCGTGATTGTGCTGATGGAACACGTGGCCAAGAAGAAAGACGGCACGATTGACCTGAAGATCATTCCCCAGTGCACCCTGCCGCTGACCGGCGTGGGCGTGGTGGACCGCATCATTACCGACCTGGGCGTGATGGATGTCACCCCGGAAGGCCTGAAACTGGTGGAAATGGCACCCGACGTCACCCGCGAAGAGATTCAAAGCAAAACCGGCGTGCCGCTGATTTAAATCTCCGCCGCAAGCAATTGTGGTCAAAGCCCCCGCGCTCCAGCGCCGGGGCTTTTTTCATGACATAAATCAAGCTGGAAACTGATGTAAGACAAATTGGCCGGCCTGGGCGCCTGCTATGTTCGTGCCCTATGCAACAAACAGGTTTGAAAACGCTGCGATTCTTGTGCCTTTGGCTGGGCCTGGCTTTGGCCGGGCTCGCGCTTGCCAAAACCCCGGGCGAGGTGGCCGTGGGCGGTACCCTGCCCGAGGCCATGATGCGTGGGCTCAACGGCCCGAATCGCGCGCTGTCGGCTTACCGTGGCAAGCCGCTGCTAATTAATGTGTGGGCCAGTTGGTGCGGCCCTTGCCGCTCGGAAATGGGTTCGCTGGAGCGCCTGGCCTGGCAGGACCAGGGCAAGCGCTTTGTGATGATTGGCATTTCCACCGACGACAGCGAGCCAGCCGCCAAGGCTTACCTGCGCAGTTCGAATGCCACGATCAACCACTACATTGACCGCGCGCTGGAGTTGGAAAACATGCTGGGCGCTGACCGGCTGCCGCTGACGGTGCTGGTCGATGCCAAGGGGCGGGTGCTGGGCAAATACACCGGTGCACGCGAGTGGGACAGCCCGCAGGCGCAACAGTGGATTAACGGCCTTTTGCGTACCGCCAAACCGTGAACGCCAAACGGGAGTTTGAGCAAAAGCCAGGGCGTTACGTCAACCTGCTGGCGGGCATGACCATTTCGGCCATCTTGCTGTCTGTCGTTTTTTTGCTGTGGGGCTTGCACGACCGTGAACTGAACCGTTCCCGCCAGGAAACGGTCAACTTGACCCACATCGTTTTGCAGCAGACTGAGCGACAGTTTGAGAGCATCGATATGCTGCTCACGGGGGTGCAGGAGCGCCTGCAGACGCCTTTTGGCAAGCGGCAGCAGTTGGATGGCGATTCGGTGCGCCTGTTGTTGAATTCGCGCGTGGCGGGCTTAAGCCATGTGCACTCCCTTTTCTTGCTGGACGCAGAAGGGCGCTTGGTCAATGCCTCGCGCAACTTCGAGGCGGAACACGGCACGATGGCGAATGCTGCTGTTTTTCAGGCCTTTGCCCGAAGTCCGAAAAATGGGCTCTTTATTGATCACCCCTTAGTCGGCGACGACGCCAGGTGGATCTTGCATTTGGCCCGACCTCTGCTGACTGAGCAAGGCGCCTTGCGCGGAGTGGTGGTAGCGGCCATCGGACTTTCAGCGTTTGAGCATCTGTACAGCGCCATCCAGGTGGACTACGGGCGCCCGATCGGGTTTTATCAGGCCGACGGTACCCGCCTTGCCGGATGGCCACCGCAGCCGGATGTGGTAGGGCAAAAGGCGGACTATGGCGTGGAGTTGCCCATGCGAGGGCAGCCTGTTCGGTCGGTTTCGCACCGGGGGGATGCGGGTGAACAGCGATTCACCACCTTGGGCAGCCTAGCGGCGTATCCCATTCTGGTGAGCGTGACCGACGATCAGTATGCGAGTTTGGCGCTGTGGCGCGAAACGGCTTGGCCCATTGCTACCGGCGCTTTGCTGGTCAGTATTTTCATAGCGCTGCTGGCGGTTTATCTGGTGGGTAAATTGCGCTTGAAAGAGCAGCTTACGCTGGCGCTCAATGCGGCCGACCAGCGTTACCAGCACACCGTCAACTCGGTCATGGATGCGATTGTTGCGGTGGATGAGTCCATGCTGGTGGTGTTGTTCAATCCGTCTGCGGAAAAGATGTTTGGCTACGACGCGGCATCGGTATTGGGCCGTCCGCTGGATATGCTGATTCCGCAACGGTTGCGGACGGTGCACGACTCGCATGTGGTGAGTTTTTCGGATGGCGAGTCCACCTCACGCGCGACCGCCTTGCAGGCCGATATCGTGGGCTTGCGTTCCGACGGTGTGGAGTTTCCTCTGGAGTCCACCATTTCGCGCTCGGTCATTGGTGGGCGTATGCAGCTAACCGCGGTGCTGCGCGACGCATCGGAGCGGCGCCGTGC
>CAKZJN010000093.1 GCA_936943465.1 uncultured Rhodoferax sp. | reverse complement strand
GCAAAGGCATCCAGCACGTCCCAGCGCAGGCGCTGCTTTTCCACCCGCCACTCGCCCCCGGCGTTGTGGTGGCGCAGCACCTGGCGGTAAGTGGTGCCGGCGTCTTTGAGCACTTCGGCCGGAACTCCGCGCGCGCCGTGCTGGTCGTTAGCGCCTTTGTAGTGGTCTTCGTGCAGCTTGAAATATGGCAGGCAGCGCTCCCAAGTCCAGGCATCGTCGCCGGTGAGTTGCGCCCACTGGTCGTAGTCGCGCGCCTGGCCGCGCATGTAAATCATGCCGTTGATGCTGCTGCAGCCGCCCAGTGTTTTGCCGCGCGGGTACTTGAGCGTGCGGCCGTTGAGCCCGGCATCGGGCTGGGTGTTGTAGAGCCAGTCGGTGCGCGGGTTGCCGATGCAGTACAGGTAGCCCACCGGGATGTGAATCCAGTGGTAGTCGTCCTTGCGGCCGGCCTCGATCAGCAGCACGCGCTTGCTGGCATCCGCGCTCAGGCGGTTGGCCAGCAGGCAGCCGGCGGTTCCGGCGCCGACGATGACGTAATCAAAGGTGGTATCAGTCATAGCAACAAAAAGGACAGTGCGGCAACCGCGGTGGGTAACAGGGCGCCCAGCAGCAAACCGCCGGCACCAATCGATTCGTCTTCAAAGCCATGGCGCAGCAGCGCGACGCCAGCGGGGTTGGGGGCGTTGGCAATCACGGTCAGACCGCCTCCCGTGACCGCACCGGCCACCAGCATGTACTGTGCCGGCGCCGAGATCCCTTCAATCAGCGAACCCAGGTAGGTGAGTGCCGCGTTGTCGGTGATGGCGGTCAGGCCCACGGCACCAAAAAAGAGGGTGGTGGGCGGCATGGCCGAGATGATGGGTTGCAGCCACCACTGCTGCAGCCCACCCAGCACCACCAGCCCGGCCAGGAAAAAGCCCACCAGCAAGCCCTCTTTCAGAATCAGCGGGCTCTGGTAACGCTCGTAGGCCTGGGTATAGCCCAGAAAAACCAGAAACAAGCCCAGAAACAAAACCGGGTGGTGCGCCAGCACCACCACGCCCCCGAGCACGGCCAGATGAATCAGACTGACCGTCAGCGGCATCCGTTCCAGGGTTTTTGTTGGGGAAGCGGTGTCGGCCAGGGCCAGATGCCGGCGCAACATAAAGCTGATGCCGGTGGCGTTCACCAGCACCGCCAGCGCTGCTTTCCAGCCGAAGGTCTGGGCCATAAAGGCGGTGTCCCAGTTCCAGGTGCCAGCCACCATCAGCACCGGTGGCGCCGCATACGAGGTGAGCGTGCCGCCGATGGAGATGTTCACAAACAGCACGCCCAGCGCAGCGTATTTCAGGCGCTCAGGAATGCCGGGGCGAAAAATCTGCGGGCCGAGCATCAGGGCGGCCAGTGTCATGGCCGCCGGTTCGGTTATCAGTGACCCCATGAGCGGAACCACTGCCAATCCAAGCCAAGCCTGCACCAGCGGGGTGGGCAATCCCGGCACGCGGCTGGCAATGCCGCCCAGCAGGGTTTGCACGAAAGACAACACCGGCTTACTGGCTGCTACCACCATCACCACAAAAACAAACAGCGGTTCGGTGTATTGCAGCGACTCGGCGTAGGCAATCGCCTGGTCACTGCCGGCCAGCAGCGCCATGGCGGCCACCAGCACAAAGGCCCAGAAACCGAACACCACCTCGACCTCACCCAGCAAGTGCAGCAAGCCGGCATGGCGCGGGTGGCGGTGTGCCAGCACCTCAAACTGCTTGGCAAAGAAGGTGTGCAGCAGCGCCACGCCAAACAGCGCAGCGCCAACCTGCTGCATCAGGGCACTGTGCTCCACCACAACGGCCATGCTCGCCATGGTTATTTGCCAGCCCAGACCGGTTTGCGCTTTTCCTTGAAGGCCAACTGGCCTTCGCGGGCGTCTTCGGTCAGGGTGAACAGAGCGATCTGGCTTTCGGTGAAGGACATGGATTCTTCAAAGGCCATCGACTCCACCTTTTTCAGGGTGTACAGGCCACGCCGGATGGCAGCGGGCGATTTGTCGAGCATGCGGTCCAGCAGCCACTGCAACTGGGCGTCGACGTCGTCGGCCACGTAGTTCACCAAGCCGTATTCCAGCGCCTGTGCGCTCGTGATGGGCTCGCCGGTCAGGCACATTTCCACCAGCACGCGGCGGGGAATCAGGTGCTGCAACACGCTCAGCACCTGCGCCGGAAACACGCCGACCTTGACCTCGGGCAGACCAAACACCGCGTGGCTGGCGGCCACCGCCATGTCGCACATGCTCATCAAACCCATGCCGCCAGCCATGCAGGCGCCGTTCACGCGCGCAATCAGCGGGATGGTGCTGGCCCGCACCGCACGCAGCACCTGCGCCAGGTGGCCGTGCGGCTCGGAGTAATCGGTGGTGAAGGCCTTGTCACTTTGTAGATCGGCACCGGCGCAAAACGCCTTGCTGCCCGCGCCGGTGACCACGATGGCGCGTATATCGCGCTGGCTTTGCGCTGTCGTCACCGCCTGCGCCAAGCCGGCCAGCACACCGTGGCTCATGGCGTTGCGGCGCTCTTCGCGGGTGATGGTGAGCCAGAGCACAGCGCCCCGTTGTTCTACGGAAAGCTCGGGCGTGGAGGTGAAAGCGGTGCTGGAGGACATGGGTGCTCGCGGATCAATGGAATGCGCGTATTTTGCTTGCAAGTAGGTCCAAAGCGGTACCATGGCATGCAACTTCGTTTGGACCGCAGCAACCCCGTGCAAGTCGTACCCCCCCGCATCGTCAAGGAAAGCTCTGCCACCGGCGAGAGCATGACGCTGTATGGAAGCTGGAGCGCGGCCGCGCTGGCCCAGCAGGAGCATTGGACGGCCCTTGAAGAGTCGCTGGCGCGACAGGTCAAGGCACCGCTGGACGCCAGTTGGGACTTGCGCCAGATTGAACGGCTCGACCATACCGGCGCACAACTGCTATGGAACACCTGGGGCCACGCCTGGCCGCGCCAGGTGCTGGTGCTGGATTTGCAGCGTTCCACCATGAACCGCGTGGCGCGCTATGCCGTGGTGCCGCCCAAGCCGCACCGCAGCACCCCGAAGGAATTGTTTCTCAAGCTGGGCGAATGGCTGATGGGCGTGGAAAGCCACGCGGAAAGCGCGCTGCGCCTGACCGGCCAGCTCTTTATTGACCTGCTGCAGTTTCTGCGCGACCCGAGCAAGGCGCCCTGGCGGGATATTTCGGGCCACATTTACCGCATTGGCGCCACTGCGCTGCCCATCACCGCACTGGTCGGATTTTTGATTGGCGTGGTGCTGGCCTACCTGATGTCACGCCAGTTGCGCCAGTTCGGTGCCGATGCCTTCATCGTCAATATTCTGGGCATGGCGCTGATCCGCGAACTGGGTCCGGTGCTGGCGGCGATTCTGATTGCCGGGCGGTCCGGCTCGGCCATCACCGCGCAGATTGGCGTCATGCGGGTGACCGAGGAGCTCGACGCGATGCGTGTCATGGGCATCCGGCGCGGCTACCGGCTGGTGCTGCCGCGCACGCTGGCGCTGGCCCTGGTGATGCCGCTGCTGGCCGCCTGGACCACGGCGGCAGCATTGCTGGGCGGCATGTTGGCGGCCGATTTGTCGATGGGTCTGACCCCCGAGTACTTCGCCCTTGCCTTGCCCAAGGTGGTGCAGTTGTCAAATTTGTGGCTGGCGATGGGCAAGTCGATGGTGTTTGGCGTGCTGATTGCACTGAACGCCTGCCATTTCGGCTTGCGCGTGCTGCCCAATACACAGAGTCTGGGCGAGGGCACCACCGCCTCGGTGGTGACTTCCATCACCATGGTGATTCTGTTTGACGCGCTGTTTGCGGTGCTGTTCCGCGGGGTGGGGCTGTGATGCTCCCGGTGCCGCCGCCGGCGGTGGTGATCGAGGGCCTGAGCTCGGGCTTTACCACCCGGGGCGTGAAGGCCGTGATTCACCAGGACCTGAACCTGTCGATTGCACGGGGCGAGTTTCTGTCGATTGTGGGGGGCTCCGGCAGCGGCAAGACCGTGCTGCTGCGGCAGATGCTGGGGCTGGAGACGCCCCTGCGCGGCAGCGTCACGGTGCTGGGCGAGCCGGCCAGCGAACTCGGGCGGGCCGGTACTTCCAG
>CAKZJN010000092.1 GCA_936943465.1 uncultured Rhodoferax sp. | reverse complement strand
GGTGCGGCGCAAGCGCCAAGCTAAATGCGCCCGGTCAGCTTGTAGCTGACCATTCCAATGAACTCGTGCAGGGCGGCTTCCCAATGGTCGGCCCCTTCGCGCATGGAATAGGCGGTCCAGGGCGTAGCGCCTCCGGTGCGAAAGTCCACCGGGTACGGCGTCACATTCCACCCCGCCTTTTGGAATACCGCCAGCGAGCGCGGCATGTGCCAGGCGGAAGTCACCAGCAGCCAGCGCTGGCGTGCATCGATGCCGGGCAAATCGCGCGTGAAGATGGCGTTCTCAAACGTGTTTTGCGAGCGCGACTCCAGCGTCAGCGCCGTGCTCGGCAGCCCCAGGCTGTCAAAAAACACCCGGGCACGCTCGGCCTCGGATGGCCCGGTGCCAAACAACTCGCCTTCGCCCCCCGTAAACACCACCCGCATGCCCGGGTTGCGTCGCCAGACGGCCACCGCCATCGTCATGCGTTCGGCGCTTCCACCTAGCAGCGCTTGCTGCCGGTGCTGGCTCAACCGGCCGGGCTCCAGCGCGCCGCCCAGCACCACCATGCCGGTATAGCCACTCAGGTCGGCATCGGCCGCAATTTCAGGGGACTGGTTTTCCAGATGGGCCAACAAGGCGTCCGGTAACGGCTGTAGCCCGGTGAGCGCCAACAAAAGGGCTGCCAGCGCCAACAACGACCGGGACAGCCGCGGTTTGCGGCGGTTCCACAGCAGGCCCACCACCAGCAACAGGAGCGCCAGATTCAAGGGTTGGGCCAACAGATTGAGCAGTTTGGAAAGCAGGACCATAGGGTGGGGTAGCAAGGTTTGAATGCTATCAGCAGCTTTGTCGAGTAATTCCCTACGGCTGTACCGTATGTTTCACCCGCCATAGCGGTCTACCGATAAAATCCCACGATTCAGAACAAGACCATCCATGCGCAAAATTTCAGCTAACGAAGATGTGATGACCACCCGGGAGGCCGGTGAGACATTGGGCGTGGCCGTCCGCACGGTCCAACTCTGGGTCGAAGCCGGCGTATTGCCCGCTTGGCGTACTGCGGGTGGCCACCGGCGTATTGCGCGCAGCGCAGTGGAAAAATTGCTGGCCGAACGGCGGCACGACCTGGCACCCGCCGGCGAGGCGGCCCCTGTGCAACGCCCCGCGCTCAAGCTCCTGCTGGTCGAAGACGACCCCACTTTGCTCAAGCTGTTCAGCAGCGTGGTGGCAACCTGGACTTTCCCGGTGGACCTCACCACGGCAACCAACGGCTTTGAAGGCCTGGTGCGCATTGGCGAAACACGGCCCGATATCGTCGTCACCGATCTGGTCATGCCCAGCATGGACGGATTTGAAATGTTGCGCGCCCTCAAAAAATCAGGCTCCGGCTTCTCCAGCCTCAAAGTGCTGGTGGTCTCCGGCCTGAGCGCCGATGAGATTGCCGAGCGCGGTGGCTTGCCCGAGGGCGTGGTTTGCTTCCAGAAACCGGTGAACTACGTCAAGCTCGAAACGCTGGTGCACAAGCACTATTCCGACCGCATGGCGCGGGCCGGCGCGGCTTAATTCGGACCTTCGGGCGTTGCGGGGGCCGAGCGCTCCCGCAGGGCGCCTGGCACACCGAGTTGCGGGTGCAGGCGGCCCGCCAGTGACCAGCCCAGCAGCAGCGCAGCGCCTGCTGCCGCAAACACGGCAGACACCCCGCTGAACTGCAACACCAGCCAGGCCAGGGCCGGAGACAGAATGCCGGACACATCGCGAAAGCTGGAATACACCGCCGACATCTCCGTGCGCTCCGACGGCTTGACCGACAGCAAGAACGGCAGCCCGGCACACACATCCAGCAGCACCAGAAAATAGGTTCCCAGCAGCAATAGGCCCACCGTGACCCAGGGCGTGCCGGACACCAGCGTGGCCAGCACAAAGCACAGGCAACTCATCAGAAAGCCGGTGCGAATGGCCAGGCGCACCGAGGTACGTTGCACCCAGCGGTAAAGCAGCGGAGCCGCCACCAGCCCCAGGTTGGCCAGCGATGTGGCAATACCGCCCACTTCGTCGCCCAGCCCGTTTTGCACCGCAAAGATGCCGACGTACACAAAGAAAAACCACCAGCCGCAAGACCGCAGCACGGCGAACAGCCAGCCACCAATCAACCTTGGCTGATTGAAAAACCGCTTCAGGTACACCACCAAGTGGGTTGAGGTGGCCGAACTGCGCACCATCACGCGGCCATTGCCCAGGCGCATGCGCCACAGCACCAACAGAATGGCCAGCGCCCCCGTACCGGCCATGAGAAACGGCGCGCCGTGCCAAACGGGAAGCAGTTGCACCCCCAGGGCCGGCCCTAGCACCCAGCCCGGCACACCGTAAAACATGCGCAAAGACTCCAGCCGCGCAAAGTCGGCCTTGGCCACATGGTCGAGCACATAGGCGTTGAAGCAGACAAACGAGGTGGCCGCCGCCATGGTGTTGCACAGCAGCGCTGCGGTGGTCCACTTGCCGCCCGCGATGCCGAAGCAGGCAGCTACGCCATACAAACCCAGGCCCATGACGTAGACCCAGCGCCGCTGAAATCGCTGCGCCAGCCGGGGCACCGAAAGCGCCGTCAGCAGCGACAGCAAGCCCACCACAAAGTAGATTTCCGACACCACCCCGGCATCGCCCCAGGCCCGGTACATCAGCAGCGGAAAGGCCGCCAGCGTGGCGCCGCGCACCAGCGCTTCCAGCCCGGCAATCAGCGCAAACTGCGCGACGCCGGGTTCGGTGGACAATGTTCGGGCCCTCATCGGCGCGAGTATCGCACCCGGGTTCCGGCTCTGCGTGTTCCCCTGGCGCCCCCTGCTGTTTTGAAAGTGACTGTTGTGACCGAAGCTGATTTTTCCTTGCCCGTGCGGGTTTACTGGGAAGACACCGACGCCGGTGGCGTCGTGTTTTATGCCAACTACCTGAAGTACTTTGAGCGGGCGCGAACCGAATGGCTGCGCGCGCTTGGCATCAACCAAAGCACCCTGCAAGCCGGCAGCGACTGCATTTTTGTGGTGGCAGAAGTGCAGTTGCGCTACCTCAGTTCGGCGCGGCTGGACGATCTGCTGACGGTGACCGTGCGGGTGCTGGAGCAAGGCAAAGCCTCGCTGTTGCTGCAACAGCAAGCCTGGCGAGACGGCACGCTTTTGGCCCAAGGGCAGGTCCGCGTGGGGTGTGTCAGTGCCGCTTCCATGCGTCCGCGCCGGATTCCGGCGGAAATTCTGCACACATTGGGTCACCGTGCGGGCGCTGCTACCCCAAATTAGTGCAGTTTGATGCCGATCAACAAATTTTCGGATTTGTACGCATTCTGTCTTCGTCCTTACATAGAATGAAATCCCGAAAATACATTCAGGAGTTTCAAATGAAGAAGTGGATTGCAGCCTTAGCGGTATCTCTGTTGGGTCTGGTTGGCACCCA
>CAKZJN010000091.1 GCA_936943465.1 uncultured Rhodoferax sp. | reverse complement strand
ATGTGCTCCACATGCGCCAGCAGCGAGCGCCGGGCCACCGGCCAGATGCGCGGGTCCACATCGTCGTAGGCCAGCGGTAACCACTGGTCCAGGGTGCCCTGCGGGTTGGCCTGCATCACCTGGGCGATTTTGGACTCGCGCTGCAAGCGGTGCGCCTTGAGGTGGGCAATGGCCGCCAGCGCACCGGTAATGACGTGGCCGTGTGCGGGCAGGATGTATTCCACCCCTAGCTGTGTGCACTGCGCATGCAGTTTGTCCAGCGCGTGCAGGTAGTCGCCCATGTTGCCGTCGGGCGGGTCAATCACGGTGGTGCTGCCGTTCAGGATGTGGTCGCCCGAGAAGAGCAGGCCATCTTCTTCCAGCAGCAGGCACACATGGTTGGCGGCGTGGCCGGGCGTGTGCACCGCGCTCAGGCGGTGGCCGCTTGTTCCGGCGCCGAGCTGCAGCACTTCGCCATCGGCCAAATCCCGGTCGGGCGTGAACTCGCTGGCGGCGCGCGCAGTCGGGGCGGACGGCAAGCCGAGGATGGGCGGCTTGTGGCCCAGCGCTTCGCATAGAGCCTGCAGCGGCTTGGCACCAGGCGAGTGGTCGGGGTGCGAATGCGTGCAAACAATCCAGCGGATATTGCCGCTTCGCCCATCGGGGTGGGGCGCGGCATTCCACAGGCGCTGCAGGTGGTCGGCATCCGCCGGGCCGGGGTCGATGGCGATAAAACCGGTCTGGGCATCGCCGACCAGGTAGCTGTTGGTGCCGGGGCCGGTCATCACGCCGGGGTTGGGCGCGGTCAGTCGCTGGACGTTGTGCAGCAGGGCGACCGGTGCATCGGTCTGCCAGTCGGCAGGGGCGGGCAGGGCGCCCCGGTCGGGGTGCAGGATTTGCGAGGGTCTGGGCATGCGTCCCATTTTGCAGCATGGGCGGATAATTGCGGCCATGCGAATTCCGTTTACCAAAATGCAGGGCGCCGGCAACGACTTTGTGGTGCTCGACGAAACCCGTGGGCGCCTGGGCCTCCGTGCTGCGCATTACCGTTTTCTGGGCGATCGCCACTTTGGCGTGGGTGCCGACCAGATCCTGACCGTGCGTCCCTCGCCCGCCGAAGGCATCGATTTCGAATACATCATCCACAACGCCGATGGCCGTGAGGTCGAGCAATGCGGCAACGGCGCGCGCTGCTTTGCCCGCTTTGTGCACGACTCTGGCCTGACCCAAAAAGAAACCATCCGGGTCAAGACCATGAAGGGCGTGATTGCGCCGCGCCTCACCGCCGATGGCCGCGTCACCGTGGACATGGGCGCGCCCCGCTGTGCGCCGCAGGACATCCCATTTGATGCCAGCGGCCTGGTGCTGCAGCCGCAGGGTGACTGGGGCAACTGGTCCATCCTGCCGCAGGGTGCCTCGGCCGAGCTGCTGCTGGCGACCGTGTCGATGGGCAACCCGCATGCGGTGATTCAGGTGGCCGACGTCGATACGGCAGCAGTAACCACGCTGGGGCCTCAAGTGCAGCAAAACCCGCGCTTCACACAAGGCGTGAATGTCGGTTTTATGCAGGTGCAGGGGCGCAATGCCATTCGTTTGCGGGTGTATGAACGCGGCGTGGGCGAAACGCTGGCCTGCGGCTCGGGTGCTTGTGCGGCCGTGGTGGCAGGCATTCGGCTCGGCTTGCTCGATGCGCGGGTGGATGTGCATACCCGGGGCGGCATGCTGTCTATTGCCTGGGCCGGGGGCGACGCACCGGTGCTGATGACCGGCCCGGCCACCACCGTGTTCCGGGGGGAAATTGAGATTCCCGATCACTTGCCGGATTGAACTAGCCCGCTAGACCGTCTTTATTCCTTTGCTTTTTTTGATTGAGCCTCCATGAGCAACCCCACTGATCCCGCGCTGGCGAACGCCATTACCGAAGACGACATCGCCAATTACCTGGCAAACACGCCTGATTTCTTCCTGCGCCATGCCGAGTTGCTGGCCGCCGTGCAACTCACCAGCCCGCACGGCAACCGGGCCGTCAGCCTGCAGGAGCGCCAGGCCGAAATGCTGCGCGAAAAGATCAAGCTGCTGGAGCAGCGCATCATGGAAATGCTGCGCAATGGCAATGACAACGTCATTCTGTCCAACAAGATCCTGCGCTGGGCCGGCAGCCTGCTGCAAGGCGGCGATTTGCGCGACCTGCCGCAACGCATTGCCAGTGGCATTGAGCTGCAGTTTGACGTGCCGCAAGTGGGACTGCGCCTATGGGAAGTTGCCGGCGACTACACGGCCGAGCCCTATGCACAAGTGGTGAGTGACGACGTCAAGCTGTTCGCCTCGTCCCTGACCGAGCCCTTTTGCGGCCTGAATACCGGCTTTGAGTCCATCAGTTGGCTGGAAATTCCGGCCGGCGTCACCTCGCTGGCGCTGATTCCGCTGCGCGACCGTTCCAGTGGCCCGGCGGGTCCGGCCTTTGGCTTGCTGGTGCTGGCGTCAGGTGATGCGCACCGGTTTACCAGCGGCATGGGCACCGACTTTTTGGCCCGCATCGGTGAACTGGCCAGCGCCGCGCTGACCCGCCTGCGCTAAACCCCATGTCCGACGCGGCCGCACTGGTCGAGCGCTACCTGGAATACGTTCGCGTCGAAAAGCGGCTTGCCGAGCGCACGGTCACGCTGTACGCGCTCGACTTGCAGCGGTTGCAAAGCTTTGCTGCCACGGTGCCGGTGGATTTGCTGGCCGTGCGCAACCCGCACATCCGCCGGTGGGTGGCGCAGATGCACGGCAGCGGGCGCAGCGGGCGTGGCATTGCCCTGATTCTTTCCGGTTGGCGTGGCTTTTACACCTGGCTGGGGCGGCAGGGGCTGGTGGCGAGTAACCCGGTGCAGGACGTGCGATCGCCCAAAGCCCCCAAGCCCTTGCCCAAGGCGCTGGCCGTGGATGCGGCGGTGCAGTTTGCCGATTTTCAAAGCGATGACGATCCCTGGCTTGAGGCGCGCGACGCCGCCATGGTGGAGTTGCTCTATGGCAGCGGCTTGCGGGTGGCGGAGTTGACCGGGCTGGATGTGCAGGCCAGCAGCACAGCGAAGGGTTGGGTAGATATGGATGCCGCCGAGGCCCATGTGCTGGGCAAGGGCTCCAAGCGCCGCACCGTGCCGGTCGGGAAAACTGCTTTAGCCGCCCTAGAGCGCTGGCTCACGCTACGCGGGCCGATGGGCACTGCCTCGGGCGGGCCGGTGCATGCCAGCCAGGCCGACGCCGCGCACGCCCTGTTTACCGGGCGCAATGGCACCCGGTTGACGGCCCAGTCGGTGTGGCAGCGCCTCAAGCGGCGCAGTTTGCAAAGCGGCATCAGCACGCCGGTGCACCCGCACATGCTGCGCCATTCGTTTGCCAGCCATGTGTTGCAGAGCAGTGGCGATTTGCGGGCGGTGCAGGAGTTGCTGGGCCACGCCAA
>CAKZJN010000090.1 GCA_936943465.1 uncultured Rhodoferax sp. | reverse complement strand
AATACATCGACTTCATTGGTTCCTGGGGCCCGATGATTCTGGGCCACGGTCACCCGGCCGTGCTGGAAGCCGTACAAAAGGCTGCCGTTGAAGGTTTTTCGTTTGGCGCACCGACCGAGCGCGAAGTGGAACTGGCCGAAGCCATTCTGGCACGCGTGCCCAGCATGGACATGGTGCGTCTGGTGAGCAGCGGCACCGAAGCCGGCATGAGCGCTATCCGCGTGGCACGCGGTGCCACCGGCCGCCACAAGATCATCAAGTTTGAAGGCTGCTACCACGGCCACGCCGATGCGCTGCTGGTGAAGGCCGGCTCCGGCCTGGCTACGTTTGGTAACCCCACCAGTGCCGGCGTGCCACCCGAAGTAGTGCAGCACACGCTGGTGCTGGAATTCAACAACCTGCAGCAACTCGAAGAAGCCTTTGCCCTGCACGGCAAAGAACTGGCCTGCCTGATCATTGAGCCGATTGCCGGCAACATGAACTTTGTGCGCGCCAGCGTGCCCTTCATGAAGCGCTGCCGCGAACTGTGTACCCAATACGGCGCCATTCTGTGCCTCGACGAAGTGATGACCGGCTTGCGCGTGGCCTTTGGAAGTGCGCAGAGCGTGTATGCCCGTGACATCCCCGGCTTTGAGCCCGATATGACCGTGCTGGGCAAGGTGATTGGCGGCGGCATGCCACTGGCCGCCTTTGGTGGCAAGCGCCATTTGATGGAACAGTTGGCGCCGCTGGGCCCGGTCTACCAGGCCGGAACCTTGTCCGGTAACCCGGTAGCCACCGCCTGCGGCTTGGCCACGCTGACTGAGATTGGCAAGCCTGGTTTCTACGAAGACCTGAGCCGCAAGACACAGGCCCTGATCAGTGGCCTGACCGATGCCGCCACTAAAGCGGGGGTGCCGTTCTGCGGCGACAGCGAGGGCGGCATGTTCGGCTTCTTCCTGTTCCCTGAATTGCCGCAGAACTACGCCAAGGTGATGACCACGGACAACGCCCGGTTCAACACCCTGTTCCATGGCCTCTTGGACCGTGGCGTTTACATCGCACCGGCGCTGTACGAAGCGGGCTTTATGAGCGCGGCGCACACCGACGCAGACATTGCGCAGACCGTAGCCGCCGCGGCAGACATTTTCAAATCGCTGTGAAGTGCGTCCGAGGCTCGCACGGCGTGCGGGTCTCGGGTTGCACTGCTTAGTGCACCGGAACGATCGCCTGCTCGCGCATCAGGTCGAGCAAGTGGCTCTGTGACATGGGCTGGTGGTACAGGTAACCCTGCATGATTTTGCAGCCCGCTTCGGCCAGATAGCGCTCCTGAATTTCGGTCTCTACCCCTTCGGCTACCAGGTTCAGCCCCAGGCCCTGGGCAATCGCCACAATGGCCAGAACCACCGGGAACTGCATGCCTTCATCCCGGATTTCCATGACAAAGGCCCGGTCGATCTTGATCGTGTGAATGGGAAACCGGTGCAGGTACGACAACGAGGAGTAACCGGTACCAAAATCGTCGATGGCCACGCTCACACCCAACTGGCATAGCTTATCGAGTTGGTCGATGGCCGTCTGTGGGTTGCGGATGCAAATGTTTTCAGTAACTTCCACTTCGAACCGGCTGGGCGGGATCTTGTAACGCGCCAAAGCGGTTTGCAATTTGTCAAAGAAGTCGCCCCGGTCCAGGTACTGCGGAGAAATGTTGAGCGAGAGCCGCAGGGAATCGCCACACAGACCGCGCCAGTCCAGATAGTCACGGCAAATGGCGCCCAGCATCCAGTCGCTGATGGGAATGATCAGGCCGCTTTCTTCCGCAAAGGGCAAAAATTCTCCGGCCCCCAGGAAACCCCGTTCCGGATGGTTCCAACGCATCAGCGCTTCGGCGCCGATGATTTTTTTGGTCGAAATGTCAATTTGCGGCTGGTAGAACATTTCCAGCTCGTTGCGTTCCAGGGCCAGGTGCAAATCATGCTGCAAGGCGATCTTGTGCAGGGGCGCGTCGAGCAGTTCCTGATCAAAAAACGCATGTCCGTTCCGACCCTTGGCCTTCATGTGGTACATCGCCACGTCGGCATTGCGGAGCAGGTCGTCTATTTTCAGGCCGTCATCGGGAAACAGCGCCACCCCGATGCTGGCGGTCAGGTGCACGTTCTGCCCCGCAATGACGAACGGTGGCCGCAGGCTTTCGACAAATTTGTCGGCAATCAGGGCCGCGTCTTCCCGCGAATTCAGCTCAGGCAGGATGGCGGTGAACTCATCGCCACCAATGCGGGACAAGGTATCGCACTTGCGCAGACACGCCTTGAGCCGCGAGGAAACCTGCTGCAACAAGCCATCTCCGCCACCATGGCCGAAGGTGTCGTTCACCATCTTGAAGCGGTCCAGGTCAATGAACATCACCGCCAGCATCGAATCATTGCGACGCGCTTGCAGCAATGCCAAGCCCAGGCGGTCGTTGAACAGCGCACGGTTGGGCAATTCGGTCAGGATGTCGTGGTAGGCCTGGTAGGCGATCTTGGCGTCGGCCCGCTTGCGGTCGGTAATGTCGCGTGCCACGCCATAAATGCCCATGGACTTGGGCCCCGCCGCAGACGCTTTGGAGGAGACTTCATCCCCCACCAGATTGATCAGTACCAACTCGATGCTGAAGGTGCGCGGCTCGTAGTCGTCGTGCTTGGAATTCAGCCGCAATTCGACATTGCGCGAGCGGGCAAATTCACTCCGCCCTTCGTTAAAGACATAGTTGGCCCGCTCCATGTCCGCTTCATGCACCAACACGGAATAGTGCTGACCAATCAGCTCTGAACGCCGGAAGCCCAGCAACGGCTGCACCCGGTCGTTGATAAAGGAGATATTGCCCTGCGGGTCCAGGGTGTAAATTATGTCGGGGGAACCATCCACCAGGTAACGGTACAAGCGCTCGGAGCGCTCCAAGCGCAAGGCAATGCGCTGGTTTTCCGCTTCCAACTTACGTTGCATCAGCGCGTTATCGATGGTCCTTAACAGTTCTTCACGTGAGTACGGTTTACGCAAATAGCCGTAGGCACCGCGCCGAATGGCACCAATGGCCTCATCGATTTCTGTCGCACCGCTGGTAATGATGACGCTGACGCCCTGGTAGCTTTCATTCACGAAATCCATGACGTCATGGCCACTGATGTCGGGCATCTGCAAGTCCAACAGCAGCAGGTCAAACGGCGCTTGTTTCATGCGCGCAATGGCTTCACGGCCGCCAGCCGCCGTGCTCAACTGATAGCCACGCCCCTTGAGCAACTCCACCAGGCTGAAGAGCATGCGTGGCTCGTCATCCACCAGCAATAAGCGCGGCTGAAAATCCTCGGGGGGTGGCTCGGGGGGGTAGGGTTGGAGAAAACTGATGTCAGCGGTCATGGCAAAGCAATGTTTCTCAAGGGCTGGCTACAACCGATCTTGGACGGTGGCCACAGATGCACCTAGCGGCTTTGCCCCAGGCACTGGCAGGTAGATTTCAAACACGGTCCCGGAAGACCCGCTGACGCACTCAATACGCCCCCCTAATTTTTTCACCAAGCCGTGAACAATACTCAGCCCGATGCCCCGGTTGTTGCCCGCCTTGGCACTCTGCACGGGTGAGAACAGCCGACTGCGCTGCTCGGGAGGGATTCCAGGGCCATTGTCTTTTACGCACAACTCATAAAGAGTGACGCCATCACGCTGAACCCGGCCGCTGCTGATGATGTCAATGCGCCCGCCGCGTGGCATGGCCTCGACCGCGTTCTTGATCAGGTTCACCAGAATCTGTTTGAGCGTGTCGGCCGTCCCTTCGACTTCGCATTCCTGCGCGGTCAGTTTCGCCACGATTTCTACCGAAGGCGGCAGAAACTTGCTCTCGCGAAACAAGCGGACTACGTTGTTGGCAAGGCGGTTCAGTTCGAACTTGGCAAGCGGCGCTTTCGGTGCCCCCCCCACAAACTCCTGCATGATGGTGCCAACCCGGTCGATCTCTTCATTCAGAATCGTCAGGGTGCCATCCACGGGTTCCTGCCGGCTCAGTTTGTCATCCAGCACGCCCAGGTAATTCTTGATGATGGCCAACGGATTGTTGACTTCATGCAATACCCGCCGCGAACTCTGATGGAACTCTTCCTTCACCGTGGCAATGCGGCGGTCGATTTCACCGCGCTCCGCGTTGGCGGCATTCAGGGCCTGAGCCGCCTGCTGGCCATACGACAACAAGAACCGCTCACGCCGCTGCAGGTCCGCGTGCAACCATTGCGGCACCGCACCCACGATCACACCCAGGCAACGTGATCCCATGGACATGGGCACGCACACCAGGCACTCGACGTCAAAAATCCGCAGCAACTGCTCCTCTGCCAGGCTCATCAAACCACTCTTGCGGTTGAGAAAGGTCACACGCCCCTGCATCGCACACTGCGCAATGCCGCCTCCACCCGACAGCGTGACGGCAAACTCCGCCAGCCGCGAACGTTGCTCGCCCATCGAGACCCCGATCAAAGACTGGCCACTGCCATTCATCAGCAAAATGATGGTGTCTTCGAGATCAAACAGGATGTGGGCACTTTGGCGCACCGATTTCAGCAACTGGGCATCGTCCTTTTGCCGCGCAAAAGACTGGCCCACTTCGGCGGCCATGGTCATATGGCGCATTTCTTCGCCAAGTCGTTGCTGCACCGGACTGGCCTTGCTGGCAATCGGAGTGACCGCAAGCGGAGGCACCCAACCCGCCAACCCCGCAATGTCGATTCCCAAATACCCAGCCGCTTTGGTCACCTGGGCCGCGGCCCCCTGGTGAATAGCGTGCAAGTCTTCACCACCGAGCCGGCACAACTCACCGGAATCCGCAGCCAAGGGAACCGACTCGTCGTGGTTCGCCAATTGATGCGCAAGGTGAACGATTCGAATCAGCGGGTGCGCCGCATCCACCCGAGCCGCAGGCTCGTGGTGGTACAGGATGGCATCCGCCATGAAGGAATCCAGATTCCACCGCTCCACGACCCAGGCACCAGCCTCGGTGTGACAAATTTCCAAGGCACGCTGCTCGACTTCGCACAGTTTTTCGTCGTCTTCGGCGTAGAAATTTGTGCCGTATTCTTCCGGCGCTGCCGCCAGCAAAGCCAGTCGCCCAACATCGTGCAGCAGGCCGGCCAGGTAGGCCTCTTCGGGCTGGGCGTAGTCCATGGCACGCGCGATATCGCGGGCAATGACGGCCGTGGCCAGTGCATGTTTCCAGAAACTGCGCAGGTCGGCATTGTTGGAATAGGGGAATCCGTTGAAGGTCTGGAGCACTGACTCGCTGATCACCAGCGTCTTTATCATGTCCACACCCAGGGTGCCAAGCGCCTGCATCAGCCCGACTTTTTGGCCCCCCCGGTGGTAAGCGGCGCTGTTGGCTACTTGCAACACCTTGACCGTCATCCCGGCGTCGTTGCCAACCAGCTTGGACATTTCAGCCATGCCTGCCCCGTCTGCCTGGCATAACTCCAGCAGCTTAAGCAATATCTGCGGCATCGCGGGCAAACGCGCAACCAACAAGCGGTTGCGGATGTCCTGAACAGACTGATTCATACTTGTATGTAACAACACCAACGTAAGACTTTATCTAATACTAACGAGGGTACCATCAATTTTTTGTACTGAATAGAACAGATTGATTCGCGTCAAAGAGACGCAGAGCCCGT
>CAKZJN010000089.1 GCA_936943465.1 uncultured Rhodoferax sp. | reverse complement strand
TGCGCATGCTGGCTCGCCAGCCGGGCGCTTTCCTCGCTTTGCTGTACGGCGTTGGTGAGGTCGCTCATGATTTGGGTGACCGTCACCAGGCTGGACACTTGGGCGTCCGTGCCGTTGCGAATGTCGGCATTGCCGTGGGTAATGTCCGCTGCTGCGGCGCTAATCGTGCTGCTGGCCGACTGAATCTGCACCACGGTGCCATTGAGTTTGTCGATGGTGTTGTCGGCATCAATCTGGAGTTGGTGCATGCCGCCGGTGAGGTGTCCTTGCACACGCCGGGTCAGGTTGCCGTTGGAAAGTGCCGCGAAGACCTGGCCAAACTCGGCGGCCGCGGTACGAATGCCCGCCAGCGTGCGCAACAAAACCGCCACGGCGATGGCGACGCCAACGACCAGCAACAGTTGCCACTGGAAGCTGCGGTCGCTGTCAGCGGTGGCCGCCCGAATGCTGGCCTCCGGAAGAAAGTAATGCAACACCCAAGGCTCGCCCTTTACATTGAGCTTGAACTGAAAACTGTTGCGACCTTCGGTGCCTTGCGCCAGCAGATTGGGTAACTCCACATTACGCCGGTCGAAAATGCGGATGCCGTGGGTCTCGTTGCTCAGCATGAACTGCGCGGGAGCCGGAAGACTCCAGCCTTCCTTCTTCTGCGTGGCCAGGTCTTCCGGAGTAACCGGAATAAAGGGCACACCCAATAGGGCGGCTTCCAAAACGTTGCGACGCAGAATGCCCGAAATGACGCCGTGGAACGCCTGGTTGTCGGCACGGTAAAAGGGCACCGAATACAGGAAGCCGTCCGTTTCGTGCGCGTTGCCCGTGCTCTTGGAGACGTACTGCGTGTTGTCGCAGGTAATCATCAGCGGGGACGCATAAGCAGGGATTTGTTCGGCAGAGGTGAATGCAAAACGCGGATGGCCCTGCTTGATCAGGGCCATCTGCTTGGGGAAGTAGGCATATTCGGCTGACTCATCGGCCTCCGGGGTGTCGCTGCCTTGGGCGGCCTCTGCTTCTGCTTTTGCTTCACCGAAGTGCACCGTGTCGTACATGAAAAAAGGCACCTGGCCTTTTTGCGCATCGAGCCCTTCAATCACCGCGTAGACCTCGGATACGTTGACGTTGCCGCGCAGGTTATTGAACAACTGCTGAACCGTTTCGCGGGCGTCCGGCGTGAAGCGTTTGCTGGCGACCACATCTTCGTCCTCATTGGCGCGGTTGCCGCCCGTGATGCTTCGGATGCTGGGCAGCAACGAGATGGTGCGCAGGTTTTGGTAGAGGCTGTCAAACAGGGCTTCGACGTTGCGCTGCTTGTTGTGGACTACCGTGGCGATATGCCCGTCGATAAACGCCTTTTGTGCCGTACGCTGGTCGGCGCTGTGCCAAAACCACATGCCCGCAAGCGTTGCCAAGGCAACGGCGGCGAGGATGACGAACGGTGTAGTTGATTTGTTTGCGGGCATAAATCCAGATCCCCTTCCCCGACGGATAGTAGCAATTCTAGGGCAACCCCTTGTCAATGCGTACGCAATCCTTTGATCTACGTCTGCTTGGCACCCATAAAAAAACGGACCCGAGGGTCCGTTTTTTTATGGAAGGCGCAACCCGAAAGTTGCGCACAACACAGCTTAGTGACCGGAAGCGCCGGAAGCACCCAGGCCGGTTTCCGAACGCACTTGCTGCGCAGGGAACGCTGCGCGTTCCTTGGCGGCGTTGGCGCTGCGGTCCATGATGGAGAACAGCCAGATACCCACGAATGCGATGGTCATGGAGAACAGCGCAGGCGAGGTATAGGGGAACCAGGCAGAACCCTTGGGGTTGCCCAGCGTAGCTTCCCACACGGAAGGCGACACCACGGTCAGGGCCACGGAAGAGGCCAGACCCAGGAAGCCACCGATCACGGCGCCCTTGGTGGTGCAGTCTTTCCACAGCACGGCCATGAACAGCACGGGGAAGTTGGCGGAAGCAGCAATCGCGAAGGCCAGAGACACCATGAAGGCGATGTTCTGCTTCTCGAAGGCAATACCCAGTGCCACGGCCACAATGCCCAGGCAGACGGTGGTGATACGCGAAACGCGCAGTTCAGCAGCGCTGTCGGCCTTGCCCTTCTTGATCAGGGTAGCGTAGATGTCGTGGGACACAGCAGATGCACCGGACAGAGTCAGGCCAGCCACCACAGCCAGAATGGTTGCGAATGCCACGGCAGAGATGAAGCCGAAGAACACGTTGCCGCCAACAGCCTTAGCCACCAGCACCGCAGCCATATTGGCCGAGCCGCCGCCGCCCTTGATGATGCCCTTGGCGGTATCAGCAAATTCGGGGTTGGTCAGAACCAAAGTGATCGCGCCAAAACCGATGATGAAAATCAGCACGTAGAAGTAGCCGATCCAGGTGGTTGCCCACAGCACGGATTTACGCGCTTGCTTGGCATCAGGAACTGTAAAGAAGCGCATCAGGATGTGGGGCAGACCAGCGGTACCGAACATCAGAGCCATACCGAAGGAAATAGCGGAGATGGGGTCCTTCACGAAGCCGCCAGGTCCCATCAGAGCCAGGCCAATCTTGGCAGGATCCATTGCAGCAGCTTTGGCAGCAGCTTCAGCAGCAGCCTTGGTGGCTTCAGGGGTCGTAGCAGCAGCAGCGGCAGCAGCGGCAGCAGCGGTAGCAGCTTCCTTGGCATTGCCAGCCAGCAGGGTCTTGACCTTCACGCCTTCAGCGAACAGGGCTTCAGGGCTGAAACCAAACTGGGCCATCACCATGAAAGCCATGAAGGTAACGCCGGACAGCAACATCACGGCTTTGATGATCTGCACCCAGGTGGTTGCAGTCATACCGCCGAACAGCACGTAGACCATCATCAAGACGCCCACGATCACCACAGCGATCCAGTACTCCAGACCAAACAACAGCTTGATCAGAGCGCCGGCACCCACCATCTGAGCGATCAGATAGAAGGCCACCACCACCAGCGTGCCGGAAGCGGCAAAGGCGCGGATGGGGGTCGGCTGGAAGCGGTAACCGGCCACGTCGGCAAAGGTGAACTTGCCCAGGTTACGCAGACGCTCGGCCATCAGGAAGGTCACAACGGGCCAACCCACCAGGAAGCCGATCGAGTAGATCAGGCCGTCATAGCCGGAGGCCATCACCGCAGCGGAAATACCCAGGAAGGAAGCGGCAGACATGTAGTCACCCGCAATGGCCAGGCCATTCTGGAAACCGGTAATGCCACCACCGCCGGTGTAGAAGTCCGCAGCGGACTTGGTCTTGGCAGCAGCCCACTTCGTGATGAACAGGGTTGCAACAACGAACACACCAAACATGGTGATGGCAACCCAGTTGGTGGGTTGCTTGTCCACTTGGCCGAGGTCACCACCGGCTGCGAAGGCCGATCCGGCAACCGCCAGCATCAGCAGCGTGGCGAGAGTTTTTTGGGTCTTGCTCATTTGGAAGCGTCTTTCAGGATTTCAGCGGTCAAGGCGTCGAACTCGCTGTTCGCGCGACGGACGTAAAAGGCGGTGATCAGCACTGTGAACACAATCACGCCCATACCAATTGGGATGCCCAGCGTAGTTACGCCAGCGCCAATGGGGGTTGCCAGGAAAGGCTTGTTAAACGCAATCAGCGCGATGTAACCGTAATACACGATCAGCATCAGCACAGACAAGGTCCAGCCGAAGCTGGAGCGTTTGCTGCGAAGTTCGTGGTACTTCGGATTCTTTTGGATTTTGTCGACCACGGGATCACTCATGTGGGTCTCCTTTGGGTAGGTGAAAGGGATGGAAATCAATGCGTTCAGAAAAAACACACGGCGCGATTCTGGAAAGGAGGGCTGACCAAGTGCTTACGCAAAATAGCTAATTTGATCAACCTAGGGTTACTACTAGGGTGTGGAAGTACCTAATTTCTTTGTAAGGTTTTGCTGTGGGGGTGTCAGCATTCCGTCAGTGGTCCAACAGATAGTCCGCCCCAGCGTTCACTTACAGAACGCAGTTGGACAAATTAAATACAGGAGACATCAACATGGCGACAGCTGAAGCAAGGCCCATGAGCGCAGAAGAGAAGAAAGTTATCTTCGCTTCCTCATTGGGTACGGTTTTTGAATGGTACGACTTCTATTTGTATGGCTCGCTCGCAGCCATCATTGCGAAGCAATTCTTTAGTGGACTCGATGAAGGCTCTGCTTTCATCTTTGCCTTGCTGGCTTTTGCAGCGGGCTTTATCGTGCGCCCCTTCGGTGCGCTGGTGTTCGGTCGCCTGGGCGACATGATCGGCCGCAAGTACACCTTCCTGGTGACGATTTTGATCATGGGTCTGTCCACGTTCATCGTGGGCGTGTTGCCTAACTATGCATCCATCGGTGTGGCCGCTCCGGTCATCCTGATCGGCCTGCGTATGTTGCAAGGCTTGGCACTGGGTGGTGAGTACGGTGGCGCTGCTACCTACGTGGCAGAACACGCGCCGCATGGCAAGCGTGGTGCCTATACCGCCTGGATTCAAACCACCGCAACGTTGGGCTTGTTCCTGTCGCTGATGGTGATTCTGGGTACCCGTACCGT
>CAKZJN010000088.1 GCA_936943465.1 uncultured Rhodoferax sp. | reverse complement strand
AAGAGCTGGTACGACCTCACCAGCCAGGCGTTCACCGTGTTTTTGCCGGTCAAGAGCGTGGGCGTGATGGGCGATGGGCGCACTTACGACTACGTGGTGGCGCTGCGGGCGGTGCAAACCAGCGACTTCATGACCGCCGACTGGGCCGAGTTGCCCTACGCGCTGCTGAAAAAAGTGTCGAGCCGCATCATCAACGAAGTGCGTGGCATCAACCGCGTGACCTATGACGTCAGCAGCAAACCACCGGCCACCATTGAGTGGGAATGACCCAGGTCTAAACCGAGGGGCGTGGAGTGCCGATGGCCGATAAGGCATCCGATTCGGCCTTCATGCAACAGGCGCTCGCGCTCGCTGCCGAAGCAGCGCAAGCTGGCGAGGTGCCGGTCGGGGCGGTCCTCGTTCATAACGGCGAAGTAATTGGTAGGGGGCGCAACCGCCCGATTGAATCTGCCGACCCGACCGCCCATGCCGAGATTGGTGCCTTGCGTGAGGCGGCACAAAATCTGGGCAACTACCGTCTGGAAGATTGCACCCTCTATGTGACCTTGGAGCCGTGTGCGATGTGTTGCGGTGCCATTCTGAATGCGCGTGTCCGTCGGGTGGTGTATGCCGCCACCGAAGGCAAAACCGGTTGCGCGGGCTCGGTACTTAATTTATTTGACCATTCCAAGCTGAATCACCATTCCTGCGTGGAAGGCGGCCTGTTGTCTGCCGATTCAACGGCTTTGTTACAGGCTTTTTTTCAATCGCGAAGGGAGCAACAACGCCAGCGCGTTGAGCCCTTGCGGGAGGATGCTTTGCGCCCTGCAACCGAATGGTTCCAGGGCCTGCCAGATTTCCCCTGGAAATCGCATTTCCTTAGCGACTTGCCCACTCTGGAAGGTTTGCGCATGCATTACCTTGCCGAGGGCCCACAAGCCTCTGCAGACACCCGCGTTCTTCTGCACGGGATCCCTGGCTGGAGCTACCTGCACCGGGGCGCGATTGCGCGGGCCGTGGAGGAGGGCGCGCGGGTGATTGTTCCGGACCTGATCGGCTTTGGCAAAAGTGACCAACCCAAACGGGAAGATGCGCATACCGCAGCCTTCCATGTCAATTGTCTCTTGCAACTGATGGATCGGCTGCATGTGCAGGGCGCCCGTCTACAGGTGTTGCCTTCCATTCGCTGGCTGGGCCAGGCCCTGCTGAATGCCGCGAGCCCTGCTTTTTCGACCCTGGAAGTGCTGACAGAAGAAGACCAAAACGCTGTTGATTCGCTAGCCTTGAATGCGCCTTATCCGAACCGGGGTCACCGTGCCGGTGAGCGCGCTTTTTTGTCTTTTGGCGGTGTTCCCTGACGCGATAATTGGCGCGTGACAAAACACATCTATATTTACTCGCCGTCGGGGGCTGTGCGCGACAAGGCAGCCTTTCGCCGGGGCGTCAAACGCCTTCAGTCATTCGGTCATCACGTCGAGGTGGACCGTGATGCCCTGTCCAGCCATATGCGCTTTGCTGGCGATGACGCTACCCGCATTGCTGCCATAGCGCGGGCTGCGGCCAGCGGGGCCGATGTTGCACTGATCACGCGCGGCGGCTATGGCTTAACCCGGATTCTGGATCGCATCGACTACAAAGCCGTTGCCAATGCGGTCGATAAGGGAACGCAATTCGTTGGCTTGAGCGATTTCACTGCCTTTCAACTGGCGCTTTTTGCCAAGACCAAAACCATGTCATGGGCCGGTCCGGCGCTGTGTGAGGGGTTTGGTGCGTTGCCCGAGCCAGACGACATCATGGAAGACTGTTTTCAAGACATGGTGTCGGGGCAGGGCGAGGGCGCTGGCTGGCGTCTGCCCAAGGTACAGCCGGAGTGGTCGGCTGGTAACGCCACCTTGTGGGGCGGTAATCTGGCGGTGCTGGTTTCTTTGATCGGAACCCCCTATTTCCCGAAAATCAAGAAGGGGGTTTTGTTTCTGGAAGACGTGGCCGAACCACCGTATCGGGTGGAACGCATGTTGACCCAGCTTTTGCACAGCGGTGTACTGGCACAGCAAAAGGCCATTGTTCTAGGGCAGTTCACAGAGTTCAAGCTGACCCCGCACGACAAAGGGTTCAAATTGAAAACCGTGGTCGATTGGTTGCAAAGTCGCCTACCGGTGCCGGTTTTTACCAACCTGCCTTTTGGCCATGTGGCAACTAAAGTGCTGCTTCCGGTGGGCGCTAAAGTGGATATGGTCGTTCAAGATCGCGACGCACTTATTGCATGGGGGCACTTGTGAACTTGATGTGCGTCTATGCTCTAAACTCCAAGCTTAATTAAGCACCAGGATTAATCGGGAATGGGTGTTCCAGCGACCGTCGTTTTTACAGATTTGCATGGCAGCACCGCCGTCTTCGAGGCGTTGGGCAACGCCGTCGCGACGGAAACCATTACCCACATCACCGCCTGGATTGCTCAGCAATGTGAGTACGCCGGCGGCCGGGTCATCAAGACTTTGGGCGATGGCGTTTTGGCCTTGTTTCCAGACGGTGACACGGCAGTACGCGCAGTGGTTGACCTGCAGCGCAATTACCAGAAAAACGCATTCCGCACGCCCCGGGACAAAGCCTTGCCGCTGCGTGTGGGTCTTGCCAGCGGCGATGTGGAGATGGTGGGCACCGATTGCTATGGTGATGCCGTCAACGTGGCTTCGCGCCTTTGTGATCTGTGCGGTCCTGGCCAGATTTGGACCGATGCGGCCTCGCTGAACCGGGTTGCAGAAAGCCAGGGCGTCACATTCCGGATGCTCGGTCCGATCAGCATCCGAGGCCGCGCCGAACTGTGCACGGTTTTTCAAATTGAATGGCGTGAGGAAGTAGCTTCCGAGTTGCTGACCATGCAAGGTGATTTGGAGCACATCGTCGCATCCGCTGGCCATGACGTGTTGGGCCGTGAGATTGAGCTGACTTGGTTGGATCGCACGCGTCGTTTCCGGTCTTTCGAGTTGCCGGTGCATATTGGGCGCGTTCGTAGCGTGGAGTTCATGGTGAGCGATCCGCGCGTGTCGCGCACCCATGCCCGGCTGGATTGGCGAAATGGCAGTGTGGTGTATGTGGACCTGAGCAGTTACGGAAGCTGGATCCGTTTTGCGGGTGCCAATGGCAGTGATGTGCTGCTGCGCCGTGAAGAATGCGTGCTACACGGTGAGGGTGACTTGGCGCTGGGAGCATCCTTCGCCGATGTCAGTGTTCCCACGGTGCATTTCAGAGTCATCTGACGGTCTTTTCTCTTTGCCGTTGTTTATTAACATAATATACATCGTATAAAGTAATGCGCCAAGGAAAAGAAGGCTCGAAACGTGCTCTCTACCAGTTGCCTTCAGACTTGGAATGGCCCAGCGCTTCCTGCAACGGCGCCACGGTATTGGAATTGTCGTTTCGCCGCGCCAGGTCCAACGCCGTCAGACCTTGCGCATTACGCAACGCAGGATCCGCACCCGCCGCAAGCAGCGCCTTGACCGCATCCGATGTGCCATAGCGCGCTGCCATCATCAACGGCGTTGAACCGTTGGGTGCTTCCGCATCAATATAGGCAAAGTGCTCCAACAACAAGGTCACGATATCGGTATGACCAGCAGACGCCGCGTAATGCAACGGCGCCCAGCCCGGCTTGTTCACGTCGGCCTCACGGGCCAGCAACTGACGGCACAGTGCGATTTGTCCTTTGATGGCCGCCAGCATCAAAGGCGTCTCGCCTTTGTCGGAACGCACGTTAATGTCGGTTTCCGGGTGCGCCATCAGTACTTCCGCAACCTTGAAAGCGTCGACTTTTAGGGCTTGAATAAGCGCAGGCTGGGAATTTAATCCGACCGAATTGGGATCAAAACCCCGTTGCAGAACGCGCCGAAGTTCGTACGCGTTGTCCTGCCGCAATGCGACAAAAAAGTCGTCGTAGGAACCGGCTAAAGCGAGCGAACTTTCAATTAAAACAACAAGATACAAGGCATATCTTATGTAAAACATATGAAATTCACACGCCGAAAAGGCGACTGAAATTGGTGCTGCTGGCCTCACCAATAGTCTCTACGGTCATGCCGCGCACGGCGGCAATCTGCTGTGCCACATAGGGCACATACGAAGGATTGTTGGTCTTGCCCCGGTACGGTACCGGCGCCAGGTACGGGCTGTCGGTCTCGATCAAGATTCGGTCCAACGGCACAAAAGCCGCCACATCGCGTATATCCTGGGCAGTCTTGAACGTAATGATGCCGGAGAAAGAGATATAGAAACCCAGGTCCAGAGCCGCACGGGCAACGTCCATGGTTTCGGTAAAGCAGTGAAAAACACCGCCAGCAGAACCGCTCGACCCGTTCTCTCCTTCGTCCCTCAGCAAGGCCAACGTGTCGTCAGAAGCGCTTCGGGTATGAATCACCAGCGGCTTTTGAAGCGCGCGCGCGGCGCGGATGTGGACGCGAAAGCGTTCGCGCTGCCATTCCATATCGGCCACCGTGCGACCGTTCAAGCGGTAATAGTCCAGTCCGGTCTCGCCAATGGCGACCACCTTGGGCAGGCTGCCCAAACGGATCAGGTCATCCAAAGTGGGCTCTTGAACCCCTTCGTTATCCGGATGCACGCCGGCGCTGGCCCAGAAATTTTCATAGCCGGTAGCCAGCGCATGCACCTGAGGGAACTCTTCGAGGGTGGTGCAAATGCACAGGGCACGCGTGACCTGGGCCTGGGCCATTGCCTGGCGGATGGAGTCCAGAGATTCAGCTAGCCCGGGAAATGTGAGGTGGCAGTGGGAATCGGTAAACACTCAGATGGTCTGCGTCGGTCGTTCGGAGGCCATGTGCGCACCCAGGATTTCTTCAATCTTGAGCTTCAGCGCCCTGCTCTTTTCGTCTTTGGGAAATGAAATGCCCACACCCTGCGTGCGGCCGCCGGCAGCACGGGCCGGGGTTACCCAAGCCACCTTACCGGCAACCGGATAACGCTGCATATCGTCGGGAAGTGACAGCAAAACGTACACATCGTCGCCTAAAGCGTAGTCTCGTGTCGTCGGAATAAACACGCCGCCATCGGTAAATGCCGGGATATAGGCCGCATACAACGCAGCCCTTTCCTTGATGGAAAGTTGAATAACACTCGGGCGGGGGGTGGCAGACTCGTTGGACATAGGGGCGCGGATAGAGGCTAGGAGTTTAGAGCCCTTTGGGCCTGTTCTACAAGAGCCTCCTGCATCAGACCCGCGTTGAATGGGTGCTCCATCGTGATGCGTTGCTTTTTCAACGCGACCGACCACCTCGAAAGCGATTCCAGGCTGGGCCCTTTTCCCGGTGCCGGCGCTTTGAGGGCAAAGAAGCGTGGCTCGGCCTGCTGCTGAATACAAAGAGCGTCGTGACACAGCTTCTGCAGCGCATCGACCAATTCGGGAATCGCCCAGTCGCGCACGGCAGACGCATTGCCTGCCGCCATGGCCGCCGGAAAGCGTTGCCAGTCTTCCGCCGATCGGCCGCTGGAAAGCAGCCGTAACACGTCATCTGGCCGGCCACCGGCTGCCATCCAATGCCCTTTGGCCGTGGCTGCATCCACGCCTTGGTCCACCAGCCACGACAAGGCTGCAGCAGGCTCGGGCCATACCATGGCGTGACCCAGGCAACGGCTGCGGATAGTGGGCAAAAGCTGGTGCGACGACTCGGTAGCCAGTACAAAACGCACGTCGCCGGGCGGTTCTTCCAACGTCTTGAGCAGTGCGTTGGCCGTGATGGCGTTCATTTGCTCGGCTGGATAGACCAACACCACTTTGCCGCGACCGCGGGCGCTGGTGCGCTGGGAAAATTCAATGGCATCGCGCATGGCGTCCACCCGAATCTCCCGGCTGGCCTTGCGCTTTTTGTCGTCAATATCAGCCTGGGCCTTTTCACTCAAAGGCCACCCCAACTCCAGCAAGGTGGTTTCGGGCATCAGCACGCACAAGTCGGCATGGGTGCGAACGTCAATCGCGTGGCAGCTCGGGCATTGGCCGCAGGCACCCGATTCCGAAGGCGTTTCGCACAGCCAGGCCCGCGCCAGTTCCAGCGCCAGCCGGTATTGGCCCAGACCCGATGGCCCATGCAGCAACCAGGCATGGCCCTGCTGCGCCAGCAATTGCTTTGCTTGCACCCGGACCCAAGGGGGAACGGCACCGGGCTGCATGGCTTCGCTCACGGCAAAAGGCCCTTTTGCCGCACGCCGGCCAACACTTCGGCCCAAACTGCGTCGGGGGTCTGATTGGCATCGACGCGGACAAACCGTTCGACATCGGCGGCGTAGCGCCGCGCGTAAGCGGCGGCCACTTTGTCAAAAAACACGGCAGGTTGCGCCTCAAACTTGTCGGGCACGCGGGCCGAGGCCAAGCGCACCGCCGCCACACTGGCGGGGAGGTCAAACCAGATCGTCAGGTGCGGCTGCAGCAGGCTGTCGCCGCCCTGCACCCAATGTTCCAGCGCCGTCAGCACGCCCCAGTCAAAGCCCCGGCCGCCGCCCTGATAGGCAAAAGTGGCGTCGGTGAAGCGGTCACACAGCACCACGTCGCCGCGCTCCAGTGCCGGGCGGATCACCTGAACAATGTGGTCGCGCCGCGCTGCAAACACCAGCAGCGCTTCGGTCATGGCATCCATGGGTTCATTCAGCACCAGCGCACGCAGCCGCTCGGCCAGCGGCGTGCCGCCGGGTTCGCGCGTCAGGGTGACGTCGCGGCCTTGCGCCTTGAATGCGTGGGCCAAGGCGTCAATGTGGGTGGATTTTCCAGCGCCATCGATGCCTTCAAAGCTGATAAAAGTTCCGTTCATTACTGGCCACGCTGGTATTTGTTAACCGCTCTATTGTGCTCGTCGAGGGTGGTGCTGAAGTGGCTGCTGCCGTCACCCCGCGCCACAAAGTACAGCGCCTGAGAGGGCGCTGGATGCAGCGCAGCCTGCAAGGCGCTTTTGCCCGGCATGGCAATCGGCGTAGGCGGCAAGCCGGCGCGGGTGTAGGTGTTCCAGGGCGTGTCGGCCAACAGGTCGGCCTTGCGCAAGTTGCCGTCAAAACGCGCGCCCAGTCCATAAATCACGGTTGGATCGGTCTGCAGCCGCATGCCAATGCGCAGGCGGTTGCTGAAAACCGAGGCGATCAGCGGACGGTCGCTGGCGCGTCCGGTTTCTTTTTCGACAATGCTGGCGAGCACCAGGGCTTCCTCCGGTGACTTGACCGGCACGCCGGGAGCGCGCTGGGCCCAAGCGACCTCCAGATGTTTGTCCATGGAACGCGCGGCACGCTTGAGCAGTGCCAAATCCGACGAACCCTTCGCATAGGTGTAGGTATCCGGATAAAAGCGCCCTTCCGCAGGCACACCAGGGCGACCAATTTGCTGCATCACCTGTTCAGGGCTGAGCCCCTCCGAATCGGGGCGAAGCTGGTCGGCCTTTCTCAGGGCTTCGCGCAACTGCTGGAAATTCCAGCCTTCGACCAGCGTGACACTGCGCAGGGCCTCTTCGCCCCGCACCAACTTACGCAACAGGCTGGTTGGCGTAACGCCGCGTTCCAACTCGTAGCTGCCGGCCTTGATCAGCCGCGCTTGGCCCGACAACCGGAAGTACCAGTACAGCATTGAAGGCTGCACCGCAACTCCGGCCTGCTGAACTTGCTGCGCAAGCTCGCGCGGGCTGGTTCCCGGTTCAATCGATAAATCAACCGACTCAGTCGCCATTTCCAAGGGCTGCTGCAGCCAGACATAGCCGCCAACACCCAGCGCCAGCAAGGCCGCAAGCACCACAGAAAAAACAATGCGCACAGCCTTACATCCGGTGGGAAAACATGGCGCGAATCATAATGGAGACATGCATGAAACTCAGACATCTCCCCTGCCGGCCAAGGATGCCGGTGCTTTGCTCGATGGCCTTGCTCCCCTCAATCACCTCGGCGTGATTCGGCTCCAGGGCGATGACGCCGCCAAGTTCATTCACGGTCAATTGACGCAGGACTTTGCCCTGTTGGGCCTCGATCAGGCCCGGCTTGCCGCTTTTTGCTCCGCCAAGGGGCGGATGCAGGCCAGTTTCATTGGCTTCAAACGCAGTGCCACCGAGATTCTGCTGGTGTGCAGCCGGGACTTGCTGCCGGCGACACTGAAGCGCCTTTCCATGTTTGTCATGCGTGCCAAAGTGCAGTTGTCCGATGCCAGCGGTGAATGGACCCTGTGCGGTCTGGCCGGTGCTGCCGTCCACGATTTTGCTGGTTTGCCG
>CAKZJN010000087.1 GCA_936943465.1 uncultured Rhodoferax sp. | reverse complement strand
CAATGGACAACTGCGCCCGTCCCTGCCGGGTTTGAGCAAACGGAGTGCCTTGCGCCTCCGAATCAAACTGGCTGCCATTGAGTTCAAAGGCCAGCTTGGGCTGCACCATGACATCGCGCTGCGCATCCAGGTTGCTCAGGAAGGGGACAGCCAACTCCAGCTTGCGCAGGCTGTGCTTCTGGGTCTTCGCGCCACGCTGGTCGGTGAAATCCACAGAGCCATCGCTGAGCACCAGGTTGTGCAGAGCAAAGTGCAGAGGCTTTGAGGGCGGTGCATCCGGATCGGGCTTGAAGCGCTCCAGCAAGTCGTCGATGTCGTAACGCCCCGCACCCAGGTGCGTCAGGTGCACTTCGGGCCGCTCCATGTTGACAGCGTCGATCACCGGCGCCAGCCGCAGCACGGACTGCAATTCAGCATCTACATAGACACGGGCGATGGAAAACTGGGTGGACTTGCCGTCGGCACTGGCCACCTGAATGTCGGTGGCGGTCAGTTCCAGCGACCAGGGTTTGAACTCCAGGGCCCCAATGCTCAGCGTGCGCCCGAGCGCCTGCGAACCCAGGCTTTGTGCCTGGCTTTTCAAGAGTGGCGGCACCAGCAACCAGCCCGCCGCCCACAACGCAAGCAGGGTCCCGACAGCCCATAGCATCCGCCCCAACGATTTCTTCATCACCATGAATTGGCTCCTTGGCACATTATTGCTGACACTAAAATGGGCGGTGCACTGACGCACCTTCACCGCACCCGCTGCGCACGGTTGCCCCAGCCCCCCACCCAGCCCAACCCCGATGCCCGCATGAAAGACCACTACACCGCCCTGGGACTTGCCAGTTCGGCCACGTTGGCTGACATCAAGAAGGCGTTTCGCCAGAAAGCGTCGCAATACCACCCCGACCGCAACACGGATGCCAACGCGCCCGCGCTGTTTCGCGCGGTCCAGGAGGCCTATGAGGTGCTGTCCGACGATGCCAAGCGCCAGGCCTACGACGACAACCGCCGCCGCAACCTGCTCGACAACCCGGCCGAGACCGCCCGGGAAATCTGGCAGGCGTATTTCGAACCCCTGCGCCAGTCCGTGCGTTAAGCCACGGCACTTCACTTGAGACCCTTCACCATGAGCACATCTTCTTTTTTCTATAACCTGCGCTCGGCCTACCAGGCTGAGTTGGACGACCTGCGCACCGACTCCGAAGGCAAAGACGTGCTGCGCAAACGCCTGGCCGAAAAACGCAAGGAACTGGGCTTTCTGGTGAAGATGCTCGAAGCCGCACCGGAAATGGTGGCCGTGGTGCTGCACCAGGCCTTCCGCTTTACGGCTCCCAAGGCCATGGACCACTTGATTGCCCAGGACTCCGAAGACCTTCCCGAGTGGGACAGCCTGCGTGACGGGATTGAAATTGCACCCTGGGCACAAGAGATCGTGCAAACCATTTTGAAGGAACCAATGGGCGAGTGGTTCATGACGCTGGCCGCAGCGCTCGAGTACATGCACAGCCGGCCGCTTACCGCAGCCGAGCGCGCACAAGCGCAGGACGAGGACGAAGACGGACTGGAAGACCGCGACGAAGTGCGCGAACACCGCCACGACGACGAACACACCGAAGACCACGACGAAGAAGCACTCGATGCCCAGGCCCGCGAAGACGCCGGCAACGACTGGCTGGAACAACAAGGCTTCGACCGGAAAGAGTGAAACCATGAATCAACTCGCACTGATCCAAAAAACCCAAAGCCTGATCGCCGCGGGCGACATCGTGGCGGCCGAGGCGGCGCTGGTGGAACTAGCCGACACCGAGGGCGACAACGCCCTGATGGTGGTGCTGGAGCAGTTGCCCCCCAAGGACATCCTGGCGGTGATTCGCGAGTACGACAACTCCAAGGAGTCCGTCATCAACCTGCTGGTCACGCCCGAGCAGTTTGCCCGCGCGGTGGTCATCGAAAAACAATACAAGGACCTCACCCGCACCCACCTGCGCGGCATGATGAACTCCATCATCTTTCGCGAAGACGCGGACCCGGTGGAGTTTCTGACCGCCATCGGCGACCTCGAAGGCGGGGCCGATGCCCTGGCCGACTACTTCACCGAGAAGTGGAGCCGCATTGAGGCCTTTGCACGCAGCGGCACCTTTGACGCGGTAGAAGACGACGGCGACATCCTGTCGGAGGC
>CAKZJN010000086.1 GCA_936943465.1 uncultured Rhodoferax sp. | reverse complement strand
GCAAGCTGGACCGGCAACCTGGTGCCGGATGGTGCCAACGTGCTGGCGGTCTCGGTGCTGAACGGTGCTACCGTGACATACGACCTGGCTGCGCCCACCACGGTGCAGGCGATCAATATGACCGGTTCCTTCACCATGTCCACCGGAAGTCTGGCGGTGACCGGAAGCCTGAACACCCCGCAATTCACCCAGACCGGTGGTGCGTTGACGGGTACGGGTTCTCTGACCGTAACCAATGGCTTTAGTCAGAGCGCCGGCAGCATTGCCATGGATGGGGCGGTGTCGATTACCCAGGCCAGCGGCAACCTCGCAGTGGGCAGCGTCACAGCGCCCAGCATTACGTTACAGGCCCCCAACGGCACCGTGACCCAAACCGCCGCGCTTTCAAGCACGGGTTTGTTGCAGGTGAGTGCGAACGGTGGCATTGACCTTTCCAACGCTAACAATGCGGTCCGTCAGTTTGCGGCTTCCAATGCCGGCAGTGGCAATGTGCGGCTGGTGAATACGGGCGCGTTGGATGTGCGGGGCGTTTCGGTTGCGGCTGGCACGGTGGACATTCAAACCCACAGCCCCTTGAGTGTGAGCAGCCCCGTAACTGCCAGCGGCAACATCACCCTGGCCGCGCTGACACCCGACGGCACCAGCAACATCACGATCAACGCCCCGGTGACATCAACTGCCGGTGGCATATCGATTCAGGCCTACAACAACTTTATCCAGAACAGCGGCCTGAACGCGGCGCTGGGCATCGATGTCAGCACCATCGCGGGCAGCATGTTGTTCGGGCCGGGTGCCTTCAGCGTGGGTAACCCGGTGAGCTATTCGGTGAACGGCGTAGCGTATATGCCGCCCTGGATTGCGTCGTCCGTCAGCGGCGGTGCCAATGACTTTGTGGTGACCTTCCTCGATCAGTTCCTGGCGGTGCTGGATACGCCACTGGGGGCGATGGATGATCCCTTGGGCTTAAGGCTACGCGGCCAAGAAGGCGTGGTCGTGGAGGGCGAAATATGCAAGCCGTAAGCCGAAGCGCATGGTTCGGGCGCGTTGCCATGGCCCTGGTGGGGTGGCTGTTGTGGCTGTCGCAGCCGGTGTTTGCGCAGTCGATTGGCGAGGTAGAGTTTTCACGTGGCGCTGGGGTGGCGCAGTCGCCCGGGCGATTGCCGCGCACCATGGGCAAGGGGCTGCCGCTTGCCGAAGGGGACCGGCTGACTACGGCGGAAGGGGCCATGGCGATTGTGAAACTGCAGGACGGTACGCGCCTGACCCTGCGCCCCAATTCCGAGTTGATCATGCAGAGCTACCGATTTGACGGCAGCGTGCAGCAGGACAACAACATGATCATGCAGTTGCTGCGTGGGGGCTTCCGGGCCATAACCGGCCTGATCTCCAAGGGTTCGCCCAACGCCGCCAAGATCCAGACCGTGACCGCCACGGTGGGGATTCGGGGCACCGACTTTGATGTCCGGCTGTGTGGTCCGGAGTGCAAGGCCGAGTCGGCCAAGGTGACCGAGAAGCCGCGGGTCAACACGGTGATTGCCAGCGCCCGTTTGCTGGATGCCAAGGGCGAACTCAGCGCCTTGGACGGCCAAGGGCACAAGCGCAATCTGGTGGATGGTGGCTCGGTGTATCCCGGCGACACGGTGCTGACCGGGCCTGGTGCGCGCGGTGTGCTGGCTTTTCGTGACGAGAGCCGGCTGACGCTGGGTGCCAACACCCAGTTCAAGATTGACAGCTTTGTGTTTGACAAGAAAGCCCCCGCAGAAGGGCGTTTTCTGGTGTCGCTGGTGCAGGGGTCCATGCGCGCGCTGACCGGCCTGATTGGCAAGATGAACAACCGCAACGTCGGCTTCATCACCCCGACTGCCACCATCGGTATTCGCGGTACCGGGCTGGATCTGGACTGCCCGACCACCGCCGCGTGCAACTTCTTTACCTGGCTGGGCACGATCGAGGTGAAGCCCAACGGCGAAACCGCGCTGCAGGTGCTGGAGGCGGGCCAGGGTCTTTACGTCGGCAAGGACGGAATCCGGCCGATACCGGGGCCCACGCTGGAGGACCTGCCGCGCCCGGATCAGGTGCCCGTGAACATGGAACAGCTTTTTGCATCCGGCAACGTGTCGCCGGATGACGAGGGGCTGTTTGTGTTCGTGCGGGACGGCCACATTCAGATCACCTCGCTGACCCAGGTTCTTGATCTGGGCCGGGGTGAAACCGGCTATGCCGGCAGCGATGGTCGCACCGGTCGCCCGGAGGAGATGCCGTTGTTTATCCAGTTTGACAATGTGCCCCTGCCCAACAGCCCGAACCCGATGCTATTGAACCTGCTCAATGAGTCCGTGGGTGGCTCCAACTTCCTGTGCCGCTGAGGTGACCGCACCATGATTGACCTCTCCTTACTTTTCCGCACGGTGCAACCCCGGGCTTTGCGGCTGATGGCAGCGGCCTGCGTCGCGCCCTGGCTGGTGGCCAGCCTCTATGCCCAGCAAGCCATGCCGCCGGCCACCGGCGCCACCACTACCTTCCCGATTCGCGGCTTCGAGTTGCAGGGCGAGATTCCGCTCAGCTCAGACGAGACCACGCGCATCCTGGCCCCCTATATCCGCCAGGACGGCAACCTGGGCACACTGCAGCAGGCAGGCGCCGCGCTGGAGGCTGCGCTCAAGGACAAGGGTTACGCCCTGCACCGGGTTACCCTGCCTCCGCAGGAGGTGGGTGCGAAGGTGATGTTCAACGTCGTCAAGTTCGTGATCGGCAAGGTGACGGTCGAGGGCAAGGGCGAGGTAAGCGAGGCCAACGTGCGCCACAGCCTGCCCGAACTGCGTGAAGGCGAGGCGCCCAATTTCCAGGCCCTGGCGGTGCAAACGGCCATTGCCAACGAAAACCCGAGTAAACAGATTCAGGTGTCGCTCAAGGAGTCGGATGAGCCGGAAAAGATTGACGTGAAGCTGCTCGTCAAATCCGGCAATCCGCTGACCCTTTCGAGCAGCCTGGCCAATACTGGCTCGGACGCCACCGGCAACGACCGGTTGGCACTGGTGGGCGGTCATTCCAACCTGTTCGACCTAGACCACCAGTTTTCTTTTGCCTACACCACCTCGGTGGAGCGCAGCGACAGCGTCAAGCAACTGGGCCTGAACTACCGCATACCGCTGTACGCCCAGGGCGGCGTGCTCGGGCTCAGTTACACCAACTCGGATGTGCTGGGCAATTTTGGAACCTTTACCAGTTCGGGCGCCGGTGAAACCTTTGGCCTGAACTACGCCCTGTATCGGGCGCCTGTGGGCGGTAGCCGCACCACGCTGACGTTTGCGCTCGACGAAAAGTTGTTTAACGTCAGCAAGATCAATGGCGTTGCGGTGCCGGGGCAGGTGGTGCGCGGCAGCCGGCCGTTCACGGTGGGCTATGTCGGTAAGTTTGAGGCCGACCGAGCGGTCGCCAGTTTCAATGCCGATGTGGCCTTCAACTTGTCGGGAAGCTCCGGCAACAGCCTGAGCGCCTACCAGACCGAAGATGCACGCATTCAAAGCGTGGACTGGAGCGTGCTGCACCTGAGCGGCAATTACCTGGCGGCAACCGAGGCGGGTTGGCTGTGGAGTGTGCGCGGGCAAGCCCAATACAGCGGCTCTGCGCTGATTTCTGGGGAGCAATTCGGGGTGGGTGGCGCATCCTCCGTGCGCGGTGCCGGCGAACGCGTTCTGTCCGGTGACAGCGGTGTTGCCGTATCGTGGGAGCTGACCAGCCCCGAGCTAAAGCGGGGCTTGCGCCTGCTGGGCTTTGTGGATGCGGGCTGGCTGGCTAGCATCAACACGGCAGCCACTTCCTCGGGCAAGGCCCCCAGCGACCAGTTGACCAGCGCGGGTGTGGGCCTGCGTTACAGCCTGGGCTGGCTCAACCTGTCAGCCGACTGGGGCCAGATTGTTACTGGGGCCAACCCGCCGATTTCGGGTAGCACCCAGTTGCCCAAGGCGGGTGACAGCAAGTTGCACCTTAACCTTACTGCCCGCTTCTAAAAAGACGCTCCGTACAATTTGCGTATGGCAGGTTTACAAACAGGTTCGCCTACTCCACAGGCTCTCACGGTGCACGCGCAATCGCGCGTGCTGGAAATCAGTTTCTCGGATGGGGCGAGTTTTCGCATTCCGTTTGAGTTGATGCGGGTGTATTCCCCATCCGCCGAAGTGCAGGGCCACGGCCCCGGCCAGGAGACGCTGCAAACCGGCAAGCGCCAGGTGACCCTGACCGGGCTTGAGCCGGTGGGCAATTACGCTGTGCAACCTGGTTTTTCCGACGGCCACGATACCGGCATCTTCACCTGGGACTACCTGTATTTCCTGGGCTCGCAGCAAGAGCAGTTGTGGCAGGAATACGAGCAAAAATTGCAGGCAGCCGGTTTGAACCGCGACGCCCCCATGCCTGAAAAGGCCGCCCACGGCTGCGCCAGCCACTAATCGTCTGGGGTGCGCGCCTGTGGGCGTGCACAAATGCAACGTATCGGTTGGAGAATCACGCACCAAAGCACGTTTTAAAGCTGGGGCCTAAAGCGAACTGCATAAAATCGGTGCATGACTACCACCCATTTCGGATTTGAATCCGTTGACGAAGCGGAAAAAGCACGCAAGGTGCGCGGCGTGTTTGACTCGGTTGCCCCCAA
>CAKZJN010000085.1 GCA_936943465.1 uncultured Rhodoferax sp. | reverse complement strand
GTGTTGCTCGACATCCAGCCGCTGCCCAAGAAGGAAGGCAAGTCCAAACCGGAAGAAGCTACCGCCGGTTGATGCGCTAAGCAACCCTGCGCTTTTGCCAGTGCAGGTCCACAAGACAAGGGCTCAGTTCTTTTCGAACTGGGCCCTTATGCTTTCGACCCGTGCCCGGTTAACGCCCAGGTCGCTGCGTCCGAGGCGGCTGGCCGAGCGCACCTGAATAACGCCTGTGGGGCGCTCGAGCCAGAACTCCACGTCATCGGTGAACTTCAGTAAAGCAGATTGGCTTTGCGCATAGACGTAGTCCGGCGTTTGTTGGAGCAGTACGGTGCGCTCCTGGGTCTGCAGTACTTTGACAAGCCGCTGCATTGCCTGGTCCGGGGTATCCTGAAAACGCAGGGGCGTTATGCGGGCATAGGATTGCTGCGGATGGCCCGGATACAGGTCGGCCTGGCTGCTGACGCTGTTGGGTGACAGGGAAGGCGCTTTGAGGCGGCCTTGTTGCACGCCAAGATCAGATGGCTCAGGTCCTCGTAACCAACCCAGTTGGCCCACCAGCACAACGATGGCGACCAGCGCCAGTGCAAAGACCGCAATAAATCCCAGAACTTTCATCATCCTTCCAATTGTCGGCAGGCGAGGGCCAGGTGCCCCGCCTTTGCGGACAGAATACCGGATCTAAACACTTTCACTCCTCCGGCTTCCATGCGCCTCTTTGCCCCACTCATTCTTCCCGCCCTGATTGCTGCGCTTCTGGCGGGTTGTGCCACCGCTCCGGTTGAGCCCACGGCACCGGTCCAGCCACCGGCGACGCCCGCCGCCAAAGTGCTGCCCCGGATTGGTTTGGCGCTGGGTGGTGGCGCGGCGCGCGGCTTTGCGCATGTCGGGGTGATTCAGGTGCTCGAAGAAGCAGGCATTCGACCGAACCTGGTGGCAGGCACCTCTGCGGGTAGCCTGGTGGCCGCGATTTATGCCAGCGGCAAGAACGGGGCGCAGTTGCAGCAGGTGGCCGAAACCATGGAGGAGGCCGCCATCGCCGACTGGAGCCTGCAGATTTTCACCCGGGGTGCGCTGCGCGGTGAAGCGTTGGCGCGCTACGTCAACAGTCAGGTGAATTCGCGCCTGATTGAAAACATGCCACTGCCGCTGGGCATTGTGGCCACTGATTTGAATAGCGGAGCGGACATGCTGTTCCAGCGCGGTGACACCGGCACGGCGGTGCGGGCGTCAAGCTCGGTGCCGGCGGTGTTCCAACCGGTGCGAATCTCGGGGCGTGACTATGTGGACGGCGGCTTGGTGTCGCCGGTGCCGGTACGCGCTGCCCGCAAGATGGGTGCTGAATTGGTGATTGCGGTGGACATTTCCAGTCCGCCTGAAGGCAGCGCCGCCAGCGGCACGCTGGACATATTGCTGCAGACCTTCACCATCATGGGCAAGAGCATCAACACGTTTGAGCTCAAGGATGCTGATGTGGTGGTGCGACCGGCGCTGTTGGGCGTCTCCAGCGCCGACTTCAGCGCCCGTAAGCGTTCCATTGAAGCCGGCCGGCAGGCAATGTTGCAGGCCTTGCCGCAGTTGAAGTCCGCGATTGCGGCCAAGACGCGCTAAGCCGGTCTTTCCCGAACAAGCAAAAAAAAGGCCCCGTCTTGCAACGAGGCCTTGAAGGGATCCCTGAACCTGAAGGTTTCGAAAGGACCCGAGGAGACAACCGGTAGAAACGAAGAGTTCCTGATGAATGAATTATCTCAGGGTTTTCCCTTGGTTTCTAGAGTCGCGACACAAAAACATCATTTTTTTGTGTCCGACCCCAAAAAAATTAACGCTTCTTGGAAGAAGTAGCAGGCTTGGAAGTGGAGGAAGCGATCACGTTGAAGTTGGATTCAGCAACTTCGGTGGCTTGCTTCACAGCCTTTTGCACAGTTTCCAGAGCGTTGTTGGCAGCGGAAACGGAGCTCTTCAGAATAGCCACAGCGGCTTCGGAACCGGCGGGAGCATTCTTGGCAGCGCTGTCCACCAGGTTGGCGAACTTGGCTTGTGCGTCAGCAGCTTGGCCTTCAACAGCCTTGGTGAACTCAGCGCCGGTGCTGGAAGCGATGTCATACAGGTGACGGCTGTAAGCAGCAGCCTTTTCAGCCAGGGGCTGCAGCAGGCCATTTTGCAGAGCGATCAGCTCTTGCACGTCTTTCACGCTCAGAACGGCTTGGCTGTGGCCAGCGACTTCGGACAGGGCAGCCTTGGAGGCGGTCATGTTCAGTTCAACGATCTTTTCAACGCCTTCGAAAGCCTTGTTGGTCAGGCCAAACAGGGTTTCGATGTTGGCTTTTTGAGCGGCTACAACTTGTTCAACGGTCAATACGGACATGTGAATTCTCCAAATAAATATAAGTAACGGACTTTTTATCTGCGAGCTCCGCATCTTCCTTGATGCTCATGTTGCAGCGCAGCATGGTTGGAATTGTAATCAGGGTTTCCGCGAATGCAAGGGTTTTTTGTTGCAATGCAGCAACTTAGTGCGGTAGTTCTAATTTCGAAAAAACCACTATCGAATTCATCAGGCTGTCACACCGCCTTGAGCGTCTGGCGGCTGGCAAAATCGAAGCATGCAAACCCCTGCCAATATTCGACCCGAAGCCGAGCCGCGCAGCGCCTACCGGGTGTTTCGAACCATTCCCACGCGCTGGATGGACAACGATGCCTACGGTCACATCAACAACGTCGTTTATTACAGTTGGTTTGATACCGCCGTAAATGCCTGGTTGATTGAGCGGGGCGTGCTCGATATCCACCAGGGCGCCACCGTGGGGCTGGTGGTGGAGACCCATTGCAATTACTTTGCACCGCTGGCTTTTCCGGAGCCAGTGGAGGTGGGTCTGCGGGTGGCCAACATCGGCAAAAGCAGTGTGCGCTATGAGCTGGCGGTGTTTGGTGCCGGCGAGCTGAGTGCCGCCAAAGGGCATTTTGTGCATGTGTATGTGGACGCCCAGACACACCGTCCGGTGGAATTACCTGAACCCCTCAAACAACTATTGGAGACCGTGAAATGACCCCATCCACTATTGACGAAGCCATTGGCTCGCGCCGCTCCATGCGGGCGTTTACCGCACAGCCGGTGGCCCGCGCCGACATTGAGCACATTCTGGAAGTCGCCAGCCGTGCGCCTTCGGGCACCAACTGCCAGCCCTGGAAGGTCTATGTGCTGCAAGGCGCCACGCGCGACACGCTGGTCGAAAAGGCCTGCGCCGCGCACGACGCCATGCGCGCCAACCCGGCCCTGGCCGACGACTACAAGGAAGAGTACGACTACTACCCGCAGAAGTGGGTCAGCCCGTACATTGACCGCCGCCGCGAAAACGGCTGGGGCTTGTATGGCTTGCTGGGCATTGGCAAGGGCGACAAAGACAAGATGCATGAGCAGCACCAGCGCAATTTCCGTTTGTTTGACGCGCCGGTGGGCCTGATGTTTACCGTGGACCGCGCCATGGGTCGCGGCTCGTTGGTGGATTACGGCTGCTTTCTGCAAAGCATCATGGTGAGTGCACGCGGGCGTGGCCTGCACACCTGCCCGCAGGCGGCATGGAACGGCTTTTCCAAAATCATTCTGCCGCTGATCGGTGCCGGCCCCGACGAGATGCTGGTCTGCGGTATGGCGCTGGGTTATGCCGACGA
>CAKZJN010000084.1 GCA_936943465.1 uncultured Rhodoferax sp. | reverse complement strand
CAGCACGATTTCGGCGTTCGTGCCCACGTCCACCAAGAGCGTCATCTGGTCAGACAAATCGGGCCGCTCGGCCAGCAACACGCCGGCGGTATCGGCACCCACATGCCCGGCAATGCAGGGCAGCACGTAAATGCGCGCGTTGCGGTGGATGGCGAAGTCAATCTCCACCGCCCACAGTGTGATGGCGCGGTCGGTCGCCAGTGCAAACGGCGCGCCGCCCAACTCGGTCGGATCAATGCCCAGCAGCAGGTGGTGCATGATGGGATTGCCGACAAAAGTGGCTTCCAGAATGTCCTGCGGCGTAATGCCGGCCTGTGCGGCCACCTCGGTGGCGAGGGTGTTGAGCGCCTCGCGCACGGCGGCGGTCATTTCCTTGTCGCCACCTGGGTTCATCATCACGTAGGACACCCGGCTCATCAAATCTTCGCCAAAGCGGATTTGCGGGTTCATCAGGCCGGCCGATGCCACCACTTCGCCGGTTGCCAGCTTGCACAGATGCGCGGCAATGGTGGTGGAGCCGATGTCCACCGCCAGCCCATACACATCTTCTTTGAAGCCGGGCCACACGGCCACGATCTGCTTGCCGGCATGCACCGCCACGGTCACTTTCCAGTCGCCCGCGCGCAGTGCCTTTTGCAATTGCTGCAGCACGATCACATCGCAGGCCAGGTCGGTCAGGCGCCATTCAAATTCGAGCGCATCCTCCAGCCGGCGCAAGTCGCCGCTGGGGTCGTGCATATCGGGTTGCTGGACTTCGACGTAGTGCAGGCGGATCAAAGGGTCGAGGTGCACATCGTGGGCTTCGGCCTCTTTGCGCACCACCTGTTTGTGCACCTGGCTGCTCGAAGGTACATCCACCACCAGATCGCCCAGCACCTTGGCCGAGCAGGACAGGCGGCGGCCGTCAGCCATGGGCTGGGTGGCGCAGTAGTCTTTTTCTACGTCGCTCCAGCCCGACAGATTTTCGAGCTTGGAGGTCAGGCCGTGTTTGGGGAATTCGCCTTCGGATACCAGCACCTGGCAGCGGCCACAGATACCGCGGCCGCCACACACCGAGTCAATATCCACCCCGAGCGAGCGTGCCGCTTGCAATACGGGGGTGCCGACCGGAAAGCGTCCGCGCCGGCCCGAAGGGGTAAATACGACCAGAGGGTCTTTTTGACTCACAAACAACTCCCAAACTTCTAGCGATTACTCAGCGCGGCGGCGACGACCACCTTCGCGGCGACCCCGTGCGGCATCACCTTCGGCACCAGCCGGAGGCGCTTCACGGAACTTGCGAATCCAACGCATGCAGTCGGGGTCGTGGCCCAGCATGACGTCCGCGCCCATGACGGCCTTGACCACTTCGGCGTGCAGCGGGTTGGTAATGGCCGAGGTCATGCCAGCGCCCATCGCCATGGTCAGGAAGGCGGCATTGATGCCGTTGCGCTCGGGCAGGCCGAAGCTCACGTTGGAGGCACCGCAGGTGGTGTTCACCTTGAGTTCGGTACGCAGGCGGTGCACCAGTTGCATGACTTGCACGCCGGCCTGGTTGATGGCGCCAATCGGCATGACCAGCGGATCGACCACGATGTCGGAGGCCGGAATGCCGTAGTCGGCGGCGCGTTCCACAATCTTCTTGGCCACGGCAAAGCGCACATCCGGGTCCTGGGAAATGCCGGTTTCGTCGTTGGAAATGGCCACCACGGCCGCGCCGTACTTCTTGACCAGCGGCAGCACGGTTTCCAGGCGGTCCTCTTCACCGGTCACCGAGTTCACCAGGGCCTTGCCCTTGTACACGGCCAGGCCGGCTTCAAGCGCTGCCACGATGGAGGAGTCGATGCTCAAGGGGACGTCGGTTACCGACTGCACCAGTTGAATCGCCTTGGCCAGCATGCCGGGTTCGTCCGCCAGCGGAATGCCGGCGTTCACGTCCAGCATGTGGGCGCCGGCCTCGACCTGGGCCAAGGCGTCCGCCACTACGCGGCTGTAATCACCGGCCAGCATCTCGGCGGCCATGATCTTGCGGCCGGTCGGGTTGATGCGCTCACCGATGATGACGAAGGGGCGGTCAAAGCCAATGACCACTTCTTTGGTGGCGGAGCTGATGATGGTATCGGTCACGTTGTTTCCTTTGCTGGGGTTTTCTGGGTATCGCGTTCGGGGTACCACGGCACGCGGCCATTGAGCACACCCGATTTTTGAATGATTTCTGCTACAGATTCTTCCTGGCGGTAGGCCATGACATGCACGCCCGATACGCCCTTGATTTCCTTGATCTCCTGAATCAGGTCGACGCAGATCTGGCGGCCTTCCTGGGCGGGCTTTTCGGCACCGGCCATGCGTTTGATCACGGAGTCCGGGATATGGATGCCGGGCACATTGGTGCGCATCCACTCTGCGGCTTTGGCCGTGCGCAAGGGGCCCACGCCGATCAGGAAAAATGCCTTGTCCAAGACCCCGAGGTCCTCCATCTGCTGCATAAACGCCTTCAAGCGGGGCACATCGTAGCAGTATTGGGTCTGTAGAAATTGGGCCCCGGCGGCGACTTTCTTGGCAATGCGATCACCGCGCCATTCATGGGGCGGAACGAACGGATTGGCGGCGGCACCGAAGAACACGCGTGGGGCAAAAGTAACCTTGCGGCCACTTTGAAACTTGTGCTCGTCGCGCAGCGTGCGGCCGATATTCAAGAGGCTCATGCAGTCCAGGTCAAACACCGGTTTGGCCTGCGGGTGGTCGCCCGATTGCACGCCGTCACCCGAGAGGCACAGCATGTTGGCCACACCCATGGCGGCGCCCCCCAGGATGTCGCCCTGGATGGCAATGCGGTTCTTGTCGCGGCAGGAAATCTGCATCACCGGCGCGTAGCCGATGCGGGTGAGCAGGGCACACACCGCCATGCTCGACATGTGGCAATTGGCGCCGCTGCCGTCGGTGGCGTTGATGGCGTCCACGTAGCCGTCAAAAATGCGGGCCCGCTTGTACACATCTTCCGGGTCGGCCGAGTCGGGCGGGTCCAGTTCGGCGGTCACCGCGAAAGCGCCGGCGCGCAACACTCGCTCCAAGCGCCCGGGCGAGGTGTGGCCGGGAAGAATGGGCAGCGGATAACCCGGGACTGGTTCGTCTTCGAATTTCATGGTGCTTTGGGAGGTGTGCTGGTGGCGGGAGCAGCGGCTGCGGCTGCAACCGGTGCGGCGGGCTTGGGAGGCGGCGGATTCTTGTCGCGGGCCACCTTGAGCCAGCTCGACTTGCCTTCCAGCCGCCGGTCCACCGGCAACTGCACGATGCGGATGGCTTTCTTGCCTTCCACCATGCGTTCGCTACCGGCAAATGCTTCGACCCAGACGCAGCGCATCTCGGGTTTGACCTCGCAGTGCCCGTTGGCCCGTACGCCGCCGCAAGGGCCGTTGCGAATGGTCTTGGGGCAGTTCATGGAGCACGACATGCCGGTCGAACTCAAGGCACATTGGCCGCACATCTTGCAGTCGAACAAAAAGCCCTTGAACAACTTCTCGACGGCTGCCACCGGCTTTTCCACCCGTTCGTATCCAATCCAGTTCCACACCGGGTGCAAGGCGACGACGGCCTTTTCAAACGCGCTGTAAAACAGTTCCATGCCGCGGGCATGGCGTACGGACCAGAGGCGAACGGAATACATGTCAGGCTTCTCCTGAAGGAGTTTCTGCGGGGGCTTCGGCAGCGGGTGCTTTGGTTTCGTCCACGCCGTGGGCGCGAATCAGGCGCAGCAAATCGTCGTCGGAATACTGGGCTTCGATGCGGGCGGCTTCGGCGTCGGCTTCCGCCTGCATGTCGTCGCTGCAGGCGCGCGGTTCGCTGCGTTTCCAGTCGGCCAGGTATTCGGCGGAGCCTGCCTTGCCGGCGCGCATGGCGGCGCGGTCCACCGCCTCCTGAAAGCGGTGCGAGAGTTGGACCTTGCCGGTTTCACGGCCTTTTTTGACGACGACCTGCGCGGGAATGTCGCGCCAGGAAATAACGATTAGTTTTGCCATGCAATGGTGTGGGTTGTGGTGGGGGACGCGGCTTGCGCCAGGCTGGTCGCCAGGTCGCCGTAGCCGGTCAGGTGGGTTTCAAAAGCCAGGCCAAGGCGTTCGGCGGCTGCGCGGCCGGCGGCAATCCTTTCTTCGGATGCGACCTGGGCCAGGTAAGTCAACTTCTTGTAGTTACCAAAATAGATGGGCAACAACTGCGGGTGCTTGTCGATGCCCAGCCCGCGCAGGATCAGGCGGTCGAAATGGGTGAGCAGGAAATCGGTGAGGTAGAAGGTGCCGAGCTCAGCCTCGGCCATGGCCTCAAACGCAGCACTGCCGGCAAAAAACTCGTAGCAATGGGCGCCAGGAATGCGCTCCACGCCTTCTTCGGCCAGCATGCGGTCGAGTTGACCGCCGGTGCCGCAATCGGCATAGGCAACAAAGATCGAGGCAAATTGGCCGCGCGCGGCATGAATCTTTGCGCGAACGGCGTCGGTGATCTTTTCGGGGCGGTTGTGCAGGTCGGCCGGCAGGCACTGCACGGCCAGATGCGGCCAGTTATTGAGCGTGCGCAGTGCCACGATTTCTCGTGCCAGTGCGCCGCAGGCAATGATCAGGCTGGCAGGCTGAGTACCCATGGCTGCAGCGGGCTGGAAGCAGGGACTCAGTCTGGGGCTTTACGCCGCTGCAGCGCGGCGTGCAGCAATCAGGGTTTTGGCGGTTTCGACCGCAATACCTGCATCGCGGCAATAGGCGTCGGCTCCCACGGCCTTGCCGAACTCTTCGTTCAGCGGGGCACCGCCGACCAGCACGATGTAGTCGTCACGAATGCCTTTTTCCTTCAGGGTGTCGATCACCACCTTCATGTAGGGCATGGTGGTGGTCAGCAGAGCGGACAGACCCAGAATGTCGGGCTTGTGGGTTTCAATGGCTTCGAGGTATTTTTCAACCGGGTTGTTGATGCCCAGATCGATCACTTCAAAGCCAGCACCTTCCATCATCATGCCGACCAGGTTCTTGCCGATGTCGTGGATGTCGCCCTTGACGGTGCCGATCACCATCTTGCCGATGGGTTCCACACCGGTTTCAGCCAGCAGGGGGCGCAGGATTTCCATGCCGCCCTTCATGGCGTTGGCTGCCAACAGCACTTCCGGCACAAACAGAATGCCGTCGCGGAAGTCGATGCCCACGATGCGCATGCCTTCAACCAGTGCGTCATCGAGCACGCGTGCTGCGGTCCAGCCGCGGCCCAGCAAAATGTTGGTGGCCTCAATGACCTCTTCGCGCAGGCCGTTGTAGAGATCGTCATGGACTTGCTCAGTCAACTCCTCGTCGTTCAAGCTATTCAGATCCAGATCGTCTTCAAAATCGTTGGCCACCGCAAACTCCTGAAAAAATGCCCCGGTCACCGTGCAAGCACAGCCAGAGCGTGTTGAAAATGGTACGAGCCGCTATGGGCCCGGGCTGACACAATAGCGACTTGGGATTGTCGTCTCACGACAGTGTAATTGTCTTGGGAAACACCCGGTCGTTCAGGCTGAATTCGCCGTCGCTGCAAGATAATTCTTGCAGCGCCCCGTGCCTAAACTGCCGGTGTGGCCTTCGCTGTCCATCCCCCCATTTAATAGTCAAACCATTGGAGCCTGTTTCCCATGTCCGTTCATCTTGAAGGTAAGCCGCACTACATCCTGACCGCCACGTGCGACAGCCGGATGGGGACCGTGGCCCGTGTTTCCGGCTTTTTGGCCTCGCGCAAGTGCTACATCACCGACATGCAGCAGTTTGACGACGTCATAACCGGGCGCTTTTTCACCCGCATCAGCTTTTACGGCAATCCCGGAAGCACCCCTGAACTCGACAGCCTGCGCAAGGAATTCGAAGAGGTTGCCCAAATCGAGCAAATGGAATGGGCCATTGTGGATGCCGAGCGCAAGCAGCGCGTGCTGATCATGGTGTCCAAGTTTGACCACTGCCTGGTGGACCTGCTGTACCGCAACCGTACCGGCGAACTGAAGATGGATATCACCGCCGTGGTGTCCAATCATCCGGACCTGCGCGGGTTGGTCGAGGCGCAAGGGCTGCGTTACGTGCACATTCCGGTCACCCATGAGACCAAGGCGGCGCAGGAAGACAAGCTCATGGAGTTGGTACAGGAAACCCAGAGTGAACTGGTGGTGCTGGCCCGTTACATGCAGGTGCTTTCCGACGATCTGTGCCGCCGTCTGCGCGGCCAGGCCATCAACATCCACCACTCCTTCCTGCCCGGTTTCAAGGGTGCCAAGCCCTACCACCAGGCCCACGCACGCGGCGTGAAGCTGACCGGAGCCACCGCCCACTATGTGACCGCCGACCTGGACGAAGGCCCGATCATCGAGCAGGTGGTGCAGCGGGTGGACCACACCTACACCCCGGAAAAACTGGCTGCCGCCGGGCGGGACTCCGAGTGCCGGGCGCTGGCTACGGCGGTGCGGTTGCATGTGGAGCGGCGGGTGTTCTTGAATGACTCCAAGACGGTGATTTTTGCTTAGCGTTTTGGGTGTTGCTTTGGGCGGCCAGTCTCATTTGGTGGTGTTCTTCCCTGCGGGGCTTTTGTAGGTCCCCACTCCCCCCAGCCCCCTCGCCCCGCCGGGCGAGGGGGAGCCAATGCGGACAGCCGATTTGGTTTTTGCGCGCCGAATGCGGAATTACTGGAGAGAGATTGCCACTATTTTTGGTTGGCAAAAGCTCATGCCACTAGTCCCGAGCGCCGGAGATAGCGCTGTCAAAAAATCCAGAAATTTTGGTTAGTTCCCGGTAAGGCCCTGGTCGTAGCGACACAACCAAATCGGCTGTCCGCTTTCAGGCTCCCCTTGCCCGACGGGGGCAAGGGGCGGGGGGGATGGGGGAGT
>CAKZJN010000083.1 GCA_936943465.1 uncultured Rhodoferax sp. | reverse complement strand
CCGTAGTTGCCGGTGGTCTTGACGGCGCGGGCCAGCCATTCCTTGTCCAGGCCCAGCAGCTTGCCGGTGTCTTCGGTCGCGCCCAGCAAGCGGCCCACCACGGGGTCTTTGCTGGTGGACTTTTGCTCGTCCACATTGGCAGACGTTACGCCGTACTCTTCGGCTTCGAGCAGACCGAACACGGTCCACTTGACGATGGCGGTCCACTCGTCATCACCACGGCGCACCATCGGGCCCAGGGGCTCCTTGGAAATCAGGTCGGGCAGGATCAGGTGGTCGGCGGGGTTCTTGGCGACCTTGTTGCGGGTCGAGGCCAGGCCGGACGCATCGGTGGTGTAGGCCACGCAGCGACCCGAGAAGTAGGCGCCTTCAGCGGCTTCCAGCTTTTCAAACACCACGGGCTTGATGCCCAGACCGGAGGCTTTGGAGAAGTCGGTCAGGTTTTTCTCGGTGGTGGTGCCGGACTGCACGCAAACCGTTTGGCCCTTGAGCTGCTTGGCGCTCTTGATCTTGCTCTTGACCGGAACCATAAAGCCCTGGCCATCGTAGTAGGTCACGGCGGTTTGGCTCAGGCCCAGCGAAGCGTCGCGGGTCAGGGTGAAGGTGGTGTTGCGCGACAGCAGGTCCACTTCGCCGGATTGCAGCGCGGTGAAGCGGGCCTGTGCATTCAGGGGAACGTATTTGACCTTTTCACCGTCGCCCAATGTAGCGGCGGCCACGGCACGGCACACGTCCACGTCCAGACCGGTCCACTTGCCGTTGGAGTCAGCGGCACTGAAGCCGGCCAGACCGGTGTTCACGCCGCAAATGACCTGGCCGCGCGCCTTGATGGCGTCCAGCGTTTTGCCGGCAAAGGCCGGGCTGGCAACCAAGGTGCCCAGGGCGGCCACGAAGGCCATCGATTTCAGAGATTTCATTGACATGTACAGGGTTCTCCAGTGAAAAAAAGGGTCCGGTTCGTAAGCTTACGCACCGAGCAGCAGTGAATGTAGCGGCATGTACCACAGGCTTCGCTCAGGGTTTACTCTTGAAATCCATGCAAAAAACTTATAAGCAAATTTGCAATGCTTTCCAAGTCAAAACCCATGCAGTAAATGTGCCATGGTGGAGCGCGCTGTGAATCCGTGAAACTACACAGGCAGTATCCCGTTGCGTTACGCAGGCGCGTCAGGGCTTCGCCACTTCGAGCACCAGTTTGCCGAAGTTTTCGCCGTTGAACAGCTTGAGCAAGGCTTGCGGAAACTGTTGCAGACCCTGCACCACATCTTCGCGGCTCTGCATGCGTCCATCTTGCAGGTAGCCCGCCAGTTCGCGCACCGCCAGCGGATAGCGGTCGGCATAGTCAAACACCACCATGCCCTCCATGCGGGCGCGGTTGACCAGCAGGCTCAGGTAGTTTTTGGGACCCTGCACCGCCGTGGTGCTGTTGTACTGGCTAATGGCGCCGCAAATGACGATGCGCGCCCGGCGGCGGATGCGGGTGAGCACCGTGTCCAGAATCTCGCCGCCCACATTGTCAAAGTAGATATCGACACCATCCGGGCAGTGTTGCTTGAGCCCGTCACGCACGGCAGTAGTCGACGCCTTGTAGTCAATGCAGGCGTCAAAGCCGAGTTGCTGCACCACCCAGTCGCATTTGGCTTGACCACCGGCAATGCCCACTACCCGGCAGCCCTTGATACGCGCCAGTTGACCGACCGTTTGGCCCACGGCACCGGCGGCTCCCGACACCACCAGCGTCTCGCCGGGTTGGGGTTGGCCAATGTCCATCAGGCCAAAATAGGCGGTCATGCCCGGCATGCCCAGCACATTGAGCCACTGGGTCAGGCTGCCGCTTGCCAGATCGATGGGGAAGAGTGCGTTGCGTTGCAGTGCCTCGGCACCAACTAGGGCATATTCCTGCACCCCGAGTCCGCCGCTCACCCAGTCACCCGGCTTAAACCGGTCGTTGCGAGAGGCCATCACCTGGCCAACACCCCCGGCCCGCATGACTTCGCCCAAACCCACCGGCGCGATATAGCTCTTGCCCTCGTTCATCCAGCCGCGCATGGCCGGATCGAGCGACAACGCGAGGGTTTTGACCAGCACCGCACCGTCGGCCGGCTCGGCAACGGGTTCGCTGGTGTGATTCCAATCGCTAGGTTGCGGCAACCCAACCGGGCGCGCGGCGAGGCGGATTTGGTGATTGACAAGGTGAGACAGGGGCATGGCAACTCCAAGGGCAGATTGAATCCGCGCATCCTAGCCCCCAGCGCTTTAGATCGCCACGTAACGGCCTTTTCGGTGGTTCAGGGCCAATGTCTGGTTCATGACCACAGCACCCAGAACCGACAGCGCCACATGCCACCAGTCGGAGAGCGCCAGAGCCAGTACCACGATGGTGCAGTCCAGGCCCATCTGGATCAGGCCGGCGCGCCAGCCGTAGCGTTCCTGTAAATACAGCACCAGCACGTTAAACCCACCCAGGCTGGCGCGGTGCCGGAACAGAATCAGCATGCCCGTGCCCATCAGCAAACCACCCGCTACCGCAGCAAACACCGGTTGAATGGCACCGAATTCGAGCAGATGGGGCAGGACGTTGCTAATGCCGGCCAGGAGCGCCACCGAGGCAAAGGTCTTGAAGGTAAAGGCCTTTCCCATGCGCTGAAACGCCAGGCCATAAAAGGGCAGGTTGATGGTGAAAAATACCAACCCGAAGTTCCAGCCGGTGGCGTAGTGAATCAGGAAGGCAATGCCGGCGGTGCCGCCGGTCAGCAATCCGGTGCGCCCGAACATCACCACGCCCAGCGCGACAAACAGGGTGCCGGTAATCAGCGCCTGGACGTCTTCGTAGGGGCGGTGGCGCAGGTCCGGTGCGCTGTCATCGATCACGCGCTGACTTCGTCGGCGTGTTCGGTGCCGCAGGTTCCGCCGCCGCAGCCGTGCAGTTGTTCGGTCGGCAGGGCATTGGGTTGGCTGATTTCGCCGGTGACCGGGTCAAAACCAGCGGAGCGCAAATGCATCGCCAGCCCGTTGTCCATGCTTTGCACATGGTTGGCAAACCACAGGCCCAACTCATGCGCCATCTGGCGCACCAGATCGAGTTCGCCCTGCAAGCCGCGCTTGCCGCCTTCGCGCATCACCTGCAGGATGACGTCGTGCTGGGTGGCGTGGCAGTTGCCTGCGGCAAAGCCGGTGGCTTCCATCCACTGGTCTTCCCGGTCAAAGTGGGCCTGGGTGTGGTCGATCAGCAAGGCCCAGCGCGACAACAGCGTTTCGTCGGGGGACTCGACCACGGCGGCCAGCAGGCCGATGAATTCTTCGTGGGTCTCGTCCATCACCGGCATATCGAGGGCCAGGGTGGGGCTCCATTGCACCGGTGTACGGGTGGCGGCGGCTGTGTCCATGCAAACTTCTCCAAATTCGAGACCGCGAGCATAGCCAGCCCGGCTGAACCCGCCTTGACGCAGGTCATAGGGGGTGCTTTTCGACCCGGCGCTGGGTCTATTGCCGCCGATAATGGCGCCCAGTTTTTGCCGCGAATCGTTCATGACCCTTTCTTTCTCCCCTCCCGCGCTTGCCATCCCCACCGAATTGGACGCCACCCTGCAGCAGCAGGGGTACGCCGTACTGGGCGCGCAGCATGTGACGCAACTCAGCGGCGTGAGCCTGGCGCAATTGCAGGCTTGGTGTGCGGGCTGGAACGACTTGCCGCCCGACGCCTATTTGCGGGACGGTGGCCGTTACCGGCGGCGTCGCCACAGTTGCTTTGTGGTGCAAGGCGATGGGGTCGAGCAGATGCCGCACCGGCCGCACTGGCAGCCGGTGGAGTACAACGCCCTGCACGGCGGTATCGAGCGGCATTTCGAGCCCATGCTGCCGGAGGTCTTGGCGCAGCCCGCCTGGGCGCATTTGCTGGCCTGGGTCGGCCGGGTGTGCTCGGCCCTCAAAGGCGCGCAGCCCTGGTTTGTCGAGGCGCACCAGTTCCGAATTGATACGACCGACGGCATCGGCCGCCCGACCCCAGAAGGCGCGCACCGCGACGGTGTGGACATGGTGGCGGTGTTTATGGTGGGTCGCCAGGGCGTCAAAGGCGGCGAAACCCGGGTTTTCGAGGCTGCGGGCCCGAATGGTCAGCGTTTTACGCTGGAAGAACCCTGGTCGGTGCTGCTGCTCGACGACGCGCGGGTTATCCACGAAACCACGCCGATTCAGCCCGCCGGACCGGGCGGTTATCGCGATACCTTGGTGTTAACCCTGCGCGCAGGCGGCTTCCAGGCCGAGTCTTCGCGATAGACTACTGTAAGCAAGCGGTACGAATGCAGGTTCAGAATTTCTGCCCACTGAGCCGTTCCGACTCGTCAATCTTTTCCCTTTTTTGAAGCAACCAGGAGACATAAGCATGAGCAAGCGTGATGTAGTAGTTTTGGGCGCAGCCCGTTCCGCCATTGGTACTTTCGGTGGTTCGCTGTCCGACATTGAGCCCTGCGAACTCGCCGGCACCGTGATGAAGGAAGCCGTGACACGCTCCGGTGTGGATCCCAAGGCGATCAACTACGTGACCGTGGGTAACACCATCCCCACCGAAAGCCGTTTCCCCTACGTGGCACGCGTGGCCTCCATCCAGGCCGGTCTGTCGCAAGATTCCGTGGCCATGGCGCTGAACCGCCTGTGCTCCTCCGGTCTGCAAGCCATTGTGACCACCGCACAAAACATTCTGCTCAACGACTGCGACTACGGCATCGGCGGTGGCGTGGAAGTCATGAGCCGTGCCGGCTATCTGTCGGCCGCTATGCGCAATGGCGCACGCATGGGCGACTCCAAAATGATCGACACCATGGTTTCCACCCTGACCGACCCGTTCGGCGTGGGCCACATGGGCGTGACTGCTGAAAACCTGGTGACCAAGTGGGGCATCACCCGCGAAGAGCAAGACGCACTGGCTGCCGAATCGCACCGCCGCGCTGCTGCTGCCATCGCAGAAGGCCGCTTCAAGTCCCAAATCGTCCCGATCACCAAGAAAACCCGCAAGGGCGAAGTGGTGTTTGACACCGACGAGCATTGCAAGCCCGAAACCACCATCGAATCGCTGGCCAAGCTCAAGCCCGCATTCAAGAAGGAAGGCGGCTCCGTGACCGCTGGTAACGCTTCCGGCATTAACGACGGCGCAGCCTTCTTCGTGCTGGCCGACGCTGCAGTGGCTGCTGCTGCTGGTCACAAGCCGATGGCCCGCCTGGTGTCCTACGCGGTGGCTGGTGTGCCCAACGAAATCATGGGCGAAGGCCCCATCCCCGCTTCCAAGCTGGCTCTGAAGAAGGCCGGTTTGACACTGGACCAGATGGACGTGATCGAAAGCAACGAAGCCTTCGCGGCTCAAGCCATCGCCGTGTCCCGCGGTCTGGGTCTGGACATGACCAAGACCAACCCCAACGGCGGCGCGATTGCCCTGGGTCACCCCATCGGCTGCTCCGGCGCGTTCATTGCCACCAAGCTGATTTATGAACTGCAACGCGTGGGCGGCAAGTACGGTCTGGTGACCATGTGCATCGGCGGCGGTCAAGGTATCGCCGTGGTGTTCGAACGCCTGTAATCAGTGCGGCAACCGGGGTGACAGGGTGCTCTGCTCCGTGTCCCCCGCCCGCCAAGGCGGGCACCTCCTTTACCTGCGCAGAACACCCTGTCACCCAGGTTTTTGCGCGGTTCGATAGAGGTTAGCCCCTTACATCGGCGACCGGTTCGGCTCCAAAGTCGGGTCGGGCCAAATAGGCCAGCAAGCGTTGTGCCGCGTCATGCGGACTGCTTAGCTGGCCTTTTTCATGCAAAGCAGCAAAGCCGGGGCGGTCGGGGAAACGGCTGGCATCGGCGCTGCGCAGTTGTACCTGCATGTCGGTATCAATCACGCCGGGGGCCAGTGAACACACTTTGGCACCATGCGGTAGCAGCGCCTCTTCCAGCGCCATACAGCGGGTGAAATGGTCCATGCCGGCCTTGGCGGCGCAGTAGGCGGCCGACGAGGCCATGGCCCGGCGCCCCAATCCCGACGAAATATTGAGCACTTTGCGCGGCACCGCATCCCAGCTTTGTGTGGCACCCAGAAAGGCGGCGCATAGCAGCATGGGGGCCTCCAGTCCGACCCGCAGGGCTGCGGCTAACTCGGCCGCGTCACCCTCGCGCAAGGGGCTGAGCGTGGAAATCACCCCGGCGTTGTTGATCAGGGCGGCGCTGGCCAAATCGGCTGCGTCTTGGGCTTGCAGCCATTCCCTTAGCCGCTGCGCCACCGGTTCGGGGGCACTCAAATCGGCCTCCCATTGGAAAAGTGCGGCACCACACGCGGCGGCCTGCGCCTGCAGGGCGGGGTTGGATCGGCGGGAAATGCAGAGCAGTAGCGCGTCAGGCGCAAGCAGTTGCTCGGCCAGCGCCAGTCCCATACCACGGGAAGCGCCGGTGAGGATGGTGAGGTGTTTTTTCATGCTGCAAGGATAATCGGGCTTATGCCTATCAAGACTCCTGAACTCCTCGCCCCAGCCGGATCGCTGTCCATGCTGGAGACCGCGTTTGCCTTCGGCGCCACTGCCGTCTATGCCGGCCAGCCGCGCTATTCGCTGCGCGTGCGCAACAACGACTTTGGCGACCTCGCCACCCTCAAGCAGGGCATCGACACCGCCCACCGTCTGGGCAACAAGTTTTATCTGGTGTCCAACATCTATCCGCACGACAACAAGCTCAAAAGCTACGTCAACAACATGAACCCGGTGATTGCGCTCAAGCCCGACGCCATGATCATGTCCGACCCCGGCCTGATCATGATGGCGCGCGAAGCCTGGCCGGACATGGAAATTCACCTCTCGGTGCAGGCCAACACGGTCAACTCGGCGGCGGTGAA
>CAKZJN010000082.1 GCA_936943465.1 uncultured Rhodoferax sp. | reverse complement strand
TGGCCTGCCATCTGGGTCGGCTCGTTCGTGATGAACGCCGGACTGTCCCTGCTGCAGGGGCACTGGGGCATGCGCAGCACCATGGCGGCGGCTGGTATTGCGACGGGTGCAACCCTCCAGGCCCTGCTGGCAGCCTGGCTCATCACACGCTACGCGGGCGACTGCTGGCGGCGCATGGAAGCCGAGCGCGAGACCGTGTGGTGTCTGATTCTGGCTGGCCCGCTGGCCTGCGGCGTGTCCGCCAGCTTCGGCATCTTTACGCTCCTCTCCACCGGCCTGGTCAGTCTGAGCGACGCACCCTACGCGCTGTTGAACTGGTGGCTGGGCGATGTGTTGGGCGTACTGATCATGTTGCCCTTGAGCCTGGCCTTGAAGTTCCGGGACGATTCCCTGTGGCGCAACCGCCTGCTGGCCCAGGTGCTGCCCATGTCGGTGGTGCTGGCGCTGGTGGCCGGCGCGTTTTACACGGTCACGCGCTGGGAGCAATCGCAAGAGCAATTGCGCGTGGAAAAGCATGGTGAAAACGTCGCCCAGTTGCTGCGGCAGCGCTTTGTGGCCCACCAGGAAGCGTTGGCCTCGTTGCGGCGTCTGGTCGAGGTGACACCACAGATGACCTATGCGCGGTTTGAGTATTTCACCCGCATCACGCTGAAAGACAATCCGGACATTTTTGCCCTCAGCGTGAACCCCTATGTCACGCGCGAGCAGCGCAGCGCCTTTGAACGCGGCATGCGCCAGTTCACTCCCGACTTTGAAATTCGCGAACGGGACGCCGAGCGCCGTCTGATTCGCGCGCTGGAGCGCGAAGACTATGTCACCGTCGGCCTGATTGCACCGCTAAGGGGCAATGCCGCCGCGGTCGGCTTTGACATCAACTCCGACCCGATCCGCTCGGACGCCATCGCCCGCGCGCGCGCCAGCAGCGCCCCGGCCATCACCGCACCGATTCAGCTCGTCCAGGAAAACATCAAGCGTCCCGGCGTGCTGGTGTTGCATCCGGCCTTCCGCATGGAAAGCACCGCTCCCGACGACCGCAATCCGGCGCAATTGTTAGCCTTTGCTGTGGGCGTGATCAAGGTGGATGAAATGATGGCGATTGCCACCCGCGACCTGTCGGTCAGCGGCCTGAGTCTGCGCCTGGAAGACCAGCAGGCCGCACCCGATCGCGCATTGCTGTACCAGCTAGGCGACCCGGCAGGGCCCAATCAGCCCGCGGCATGGCAAGGCCAGATTGCGGTCGCCGACCGCGCATGGACTCTCAGCGTCTACCCCACGGCCGCCTATTTGCAGCATCAACGCCACTGGCTGGCCCTGTTGGTGGGCAGCAGCGGGCTGGTACTGGCTGCGCTATTTCAGGTGCTGCTACTGGGCACCACCGGCCGGACCTCGGTGGTGGAACGCACCGTGAAACGCCAGACCAGCGAACTGGAAGCACGGGGGCAGGCGCTGGAAGACCGCAACGCGCAACTCGATGCCCTGTTTACGCTGAGCCCCGACGGCTTTGTGGCGATTGACCACGGCGGCATCATCCGCTTCGTCAATCCGGCCTTTCAGACCATGACCGGCATTGTTGCGAAAGACATTCTGGGGAGCACCGAAGCCGTGCTCCAGGCCGAGCTAAAACTGCGGTCACAACTGAGTGGCCTGGCACCGTCAACGGTCACCACCTTCCGGACTTTTGGCGAAGGCATCCAGTCTTCCCTGCTGCAGCTCAAGATTCCGCGCAACACCGTGATTCAGATGGTTGCCATTCAGAGCGACTCACCCGGCGTCGGGCGCATTGTGTATTTCCGCGATATCACCGCCGAAACCGAGGTCGACCACCTGAAGAGCGAATTCCTGTCCACCGCAGCCCATGAATTGCGTACGCCCATGGCCAGCGTGTACGGCTTTGCAGAGTTGCTGATGACGCAGCCACTGGACGATGCAGAAAGCCGGGAACTACTCGGCATCATCCACCGGCAATCCAAGCTGATGGCCGACATCCTGAACGAACTGCTTGACCTGGCCCGCATTGAGGAGCGTCGCGGCAAGGATTTTGAGTTTGTGCAGTTGCCGATTCGCACGCTGGTGCAGGACGCACTGGAAGGCTTCAAGCTGCCACCCGACCGGCAAGGCGTTCTGACCTCGCTCCCCAAAGACAACCGCTCCATCGTTGCCGACCGCCAGAAGGCCTCGCAGGCGCTGGTCAACGTGCTGTCCAACGCGTTCAAGTATTCGCCCCGGGGCGGGCCGGTGACGCTGGAATGTGTCGAATCCCCTGACGCCGCTGGCAACCCGCGCATCGGACTGCGGGTAACCGATAACGGCATCGGCATGACGCAGTACCAAGTGAGCCGGATTTTTGAGCGCTTCTACCGCGCCGACACTTCCGGCAAGATTCCGGGCACGGGCCTGGGCATGAGCATCGTGAAGGAGATTGTGGAGTTGCATGCCGGCAGCGTCACGGTTGACAGCGCTCCCGAGCGCGGCACCACGGTCACGCTGTGGTTTCCGGCACCCTTGATGGGCTGATGCAGGCCGCCTCCGGCGAGGGGCCGACTCACGCGTCACCGCCGCTAAATAGGTCCTGAAATGCACGCGCGGCGTCAGGCGCCTTGGCGCTCGGCTTGGGCACGGCCTTGGGGTATTCCTCGGCAATGCGATCTTCCCAATAAGCCGCCGGATTCGGCGCATTGCACAGACGCCTAAACACCTCTTGCGGCACCGCTTTGTAGGCCAGGGTGGACTGGTTGTCCCAGCGCAGATCGAGCTGACCGGTGGCAGGGTCCCAGTCGGCTTGCCGGATGCGACCGCTGGTAAAGGTTTTGCTGGGCATGGATGGTTTCCTCTACGCCAAATGGATTGCCATTGTGAGGGCAGTCTGGGGCCGGATGAAAGCGGCCGAAACCGGCCTTTTCAAACGATTGAAAACCGCCTGCCAAACCACAATGCCCCCATGTCTTTCTGCAACGCACACCCCACCATGGAAACACGCACCCCCCGCATGCTTTCGCAACAGGAACTGGCCCAGCGTTGGGGCCGCTCGGTATCGGCGATTGGTCTGTCCAGCGCGGTGGGCTTAGGCCCGCGCTACGTCAAGGCCGATGGTGCCCTGCGTTACCCGCTGGAAGAAGTGCAGAAGTACGAGCGCAGCCGTCTGCTGCACTGAACAACGGCCTAGGCCTGCCCCAGCCCGATCGGTGCCGGCGCGGTGCTGACGATGCGGGAATACAGGCGGTCATACACCGGGTCACGCGCATAGCGGCCATTCAACGGGTCGGTGTTCTGTTCAAACGCGGCGTCCAGTTCGACCCAATCTTCGGCGCTCAGGTGCTTGATGGCTTCCGGCAGGATGACCGACTCTTCCAGGCGCATGTGGTCCATGTAGGCGTCCAGGTAGCGGGTGCACTTGGTTTCAAACGCTTCGCGGCGGCTGTCGCCCAGCATTTCCCAGGCCATCAGCAGGTGCTGCAATTCGCGCACACCGGCTTCGCTGTGGGCATGGTCCTGCTCCAGGCGGTCCAGGTGACTCGCCACCTCGGGGGCAGCCTTCAGCACCTTGGGAAACAGCAGCGCCGACTCCTTGGTGTGGTGCAGCTTTTCAGGAAACTCATCGATGTAAAACAGCATGGCGCGTAGCACATCAAAAAACTGGCGTTCGTCCTTCGCCGGTCCGCGCTCCAGCATCAAGCGCAAGGACTGCAGCATGGCCGCCAACGAGGAATGTTCTTCACGAATGATTTGCAGACTGCTATGTTTCATGTTGTCTCCGGTTTATGTTTTTCTAGGGCGTGGTTCGCGTGATGGGGCCTACAAGGGCAGGCCCACATAATTTTCAGCCATCACGGTGGAGGCGGCTTGGGAGCCGACCAAATATTCGAGCTCGGCTTCCTGCAGTTTTTGGCCGATGGCGCCGTCGTTCGGAAAACGGTGCATCAGGTTGGTAAACCACCAGGAAAAACGCTCGCCCTTCCAGATGCGACGCAGGCAGCGGTCGGAGTAATGGTGGACGCCCGCCTCACTGCGCTCCCGGTAGAACTCGATCAGGGCGCTGCTGAGGTATTTCACATCGGTGGCCGCCAGATTCAGCCCCTTGGCACCGGTTGGCGGCACGATATGCGCGGCGTCACCGGCCAGGAACATGCGGCCAAAACGCATCGGCTCGGCCACAAAACTGCGCAGCGGCGCGATGCTTTTTTCAATCGACGGGCCGGTCACCAGCTTCTCGCGGGCCACCGGGTCCAGCCGCAAGCGCAGTTCCTGCCAGAAGGCTTCATCCGACCAGTCTTCCACCCGATCGCTTAAGGGCACCTGCAGGTAATAGCGGCTGCGCGTAGCGCTGCGCATGGAGCACAAGGAAAAACCGCGCGAACTGTTGGCGTAAATCAGTTCTTCATGCACCGGCGGCGTGTCTGACAACAGGCCCAGCCATCCAAACGGGTAGACCTTCTCAAATTCCTGAATGGCACCGCGCGGCACGCTGGCCCGGCACACACCGTGAAAGCCATCGCAGCCGGCAATGAAGTCACATGCAATCTCGTGTGTCTGGCCGTCCTTCTCGTAGCGCACACGGGGCTTGTCGGAATCGAAGTCGTGCACGGTGACGTTGCCGGCCTCGTACACGGTGGGCAATCCGGCCGCTTGGCGCGCGTCCATCAGGTCGCGGGTGAGTTCGGTCTGGCCGTACACCATCACCTGCTTGCCGCCGGTGAGCGATGTCATGTCAATCCGGTGGCGCGCACCGCCAAACAACATGTCAAAGCCGTGGTGCGGAATGCCTTCCTGGTGCATGCGCTGCCCCACACCGGCTTCGTCCAGCAGGTCGATGGTGACCTGCTCCAGAATGCCGGCGCGAATGCGGCCCAGCACATAGTCGCCGGTCTGACGCTCCAGAATGACGGCGTCAATGCCGGCTTTGTGCAGTAACTGTCCCAGCAAAAGGCCCGATGGGCCAGCGCCAATGATGGCGACTTGGGTACGCATGGTTTTGTCTCCTAAGAGCCGCCATGCTAAGCCAATCGAGCGCAAAATACACCGGACCTGTGGGCTACCAGCTATCTAATACCGTTATAACTAACAGTATGAAATCGCACTTGCGCACAGTCCGCTTTGCGAACACCATGCCATCCAATTCTTTCACCGGAGACACACCATGAACAAAAGAAATTTCCTCAGCGCCGTTTCGTTGGCGGTTGCAAGCCTGGCCACGGGTTCGGCCTGGGCGGATGGCAACACCTTCAAAATTGGCCTGATCCTGCCCATGACTGGCCAGCAGGCCACCACCGGCCGCCAGATTGAAGCCGCGGCCCGCCTCTACATGGCGCAAAACGGTGACACCGTTGCCGGCAAGAAGATTGAGCTGATCGTCAAGGACGACACCAGCGTGCCCGACGTGACCAAACGCGTGGCGCAAGAGTTGGTGGTGAATGACAAGGTGAACGTGCTGGCCGGTTTTGGCATCACGCCATCGGCCCTGGCCGTGGCACCTATCTCCACCCAGTCCAAAACGCCCCAGGTGGTGATGGCTGCTGCCACCTCCAGCATCACCGAAGCTTCACCCTACATCGTGCGCACCAGCTTCACCCTGCCGCAAGCCTCGGTGGCACTGGCCGACTGGGCTCCCAAGAACGGCATCAAGAAAGTGGTGACGCTGGTCAGCGACTACGGCCCCGGCATTGATGCGGAAAAGTTCTTCAAGGAACGCCTGACCTTCAACGGCGGCCAGGTGCTCGAATCCTTGCGCGTGCCGCTGCGCGGCCCGGACTTTGCGCCCTTCCTGCAAAAGGTGCGTGACATCAAGCCCGATGCGCTGTTTGTGTTTGTGCCCTCCGGCGCGGGCGCTGCGGTGATGAAGCAGTTCCTGGAGCGCGGCATGGACAAGGCCGGCATCAAGCTCATCGGCACCGGCGACATTACCGATGACGACCAGTTGAACGACATGGGCGACGGCGCCATTGGCGTGGTCACCTCGCACCACTACTCCACCTACCACCCGTCGGCTGCCAACAAGAAGTTTGTGGACGCTTTCCAGAAGGCCAACAAGGGCCTGCGCCCCAACTTCATGGCCGTGGGAGGCTATGACGGCATGCGCGTGATTTACGAAGCGCTGAAAGCCACCAAGGGCAATGGCGGCGGCGATGCGTTGCTGGCCGCCATGAAGGGCCAGATCTTTGAAAGCCCGCGCGGCCCGATGTTCATCGACGCGCAAACCCGCGACGTGGTGCAAAACATCTACCTGCGCAAGGTGGAGCGCAAGGAAGGCCAGCTTTACAACGTGGAATTTGACGTCATCAAGGACGTGAAAGACCCCGGCAAAGCGCGCTAAGCATGCAAGCGCTGTCCAGCGCGAGGGGCACGGTTTTGCCGCCGGGCCGCCCCAAGGCGAAACGCGCCCCCTCGGGGGGCAGCGAATTACACATCGTGAATGAGCGTGGGGGTTTAGTTTGCTGACACTGCTATTCGACGGCATTGCCTACGGCATGCTGTTGTTCATTCTGGCCGTGGGCTTGGCCGTGACCATGGGATTGATGAACTTCATCAACCTCGCGCACGGCGCCTTTGCCATGGTGGGTGGCTACATCACCGTGCTGCTGATGCAGCGCGCCGGTGTGCCGTTCTTGCTATGCCTGCCGATGGCTTTTATCGGTGCGGCGCTGCTGGGCGCCGTGCTGGAACGCACGCTGTACCGGCCGCTGTACAAAAAACCGCACCTCGACCAGGTGCTGTTCTCGATCGGCCTGACGTTTATGGCAGTGGCCAGTGCTGACTATTTCATTGGCTCCACGCAGCAAATCATCCAGTTGCCCGAATGGCTCAAGGGCCGCACCGAGCTCGGTGAAGGTGCCTGGATGCTGGGCATGGGCCACTACCGGCTGTT
>CAKZJN010000081.1 GCA_936943465.1 uncultured Rhodoferax sp. | reverse complement strand
CTTGTGCTTGGCCGCAATGGCCTTCAGGCCGGCCGTCAGGCGCGCGCCCACGTCTTTGCTGCGTTGCAGGAGGTTTTCTTTCTCGAACACATCCAGCACGGCCAGGGCCGAAGCGCAGGCCAGCGGGTTGCCGGCATAGGTGCCGCCCAGGCCACCCACGGCGGGTGCGTCCATCACTTCGGCGCGGCCGATGATGGCCGACAGCGGCATGCCGCCTGCCAGCGACTTGGCCATGGTGATGATGTCGGGTGCCACGCCCCACTGTTCGCAGGCCAGCCAGGTGCCGGTGCGGCCGGCGCCGGTTTGCACTTCGTCGGCAATCAGCAAAATGCCGTGCTGGTCGCACAGGGCGCGCAGGCGCTGCGCAAATTCGGGTGGTGCGTCATAAAAGCCGCCTTCACCTTGCACCGGCTCCAGAATGATGGCTGCCACGCGGGAGGGTTCAATGTCGTACTTGAACAGGGCTTCCACCGAGGCCATGGCGTCGTCCACGCTGACGCCATGCAGCGTGCAGGGGAACTTGGCGTGGTAGACCTCGGCCGGGAAGGGGCCAAAGCCAATCTTGTAGGGCGCCACCTTGCCGGTCAGCGCCATGCCCATCATGGTGCGGCCATGGAAGCCGCCGCCAAAGGCAATCACGCCGCTGCGCTTGGTGTAAGCGCGCGCCACCTTGATGGCGTTTTCCACGGCTTCTGCGCCGGTGGTCATGAAGAAGCTCTTCTTGGCGAAGTTGCCGGGAGCCAGGCTGTTCAGGCGTTCGGCCAGTTCCACATAGGGCTCGTAGGCCATGACCTGGAAGCAGGTGTGGGTGAACTTGCCGAGTTGTTCGGCAATGGCGGCGACCAGCGCCGGGTGGCGGTGGCCGGTGTTGAGCACGGCAATGCCACCGGCAAAGTCGATGTAGCGCTTGCCTTCAACGTCCCAGACTTCAGCGCCTTCTGCGCGGTCCACAAAAATTTCAAATCCCTGGCCCAGGCCGGTAGGCAGGGCGGCCCGGCGGCGGGCCATCAGGGCGGCGTTGGTGAAGTTGGGTTCGCGTTGCATGCAATAACTCCTGGATGGTGTTCGGTGCAGCAGGCCGGGGGCGGTCTGCGGTGAAGGCGCGACTGTAGGGTGCCGAACGGAGGGATAACATATACAGAATAGGCCCGTTTTTGAATGCACTGTGCAGGGGGTTGGGCCAGTACAGTCAAACCCTTAGCCGCCCTGGTTCGTTACCGGGCCCCCTTTTTGCTAGCTATGCGTCCGTCATGTTTGTTTTAGATCCCAAATCCACAACGCCCCTGGTCACCCAGATCGTGAGCGGCTTTCGCCAGATGGTGGATGACGGTTCGCTGCGGGCGGGTGCCAAGGCCCCGTCGATTCGCCAGTTCGCCCACGCCCACGCGGTCAGCGTCTACACGGTGGTGGACGCCTACGACCGGCTGGTGGCGCTGGGTTACTTTCAGTCGCAGGCGCACTCCGGCTTTTTTGTGCGCAGCCGCGGCACCTCGGGCACGGCGGTGTCGCTGGGTGGCGCGCAGTACAGCTTCGATTCGATGTGGTACCTGTCGCGCATTTTTGAAAACCGGGGCCTGCGCAACAAACCCGGTTGCGGCTGGCTGCCCAGCGAGTGGCTGTTTGCCGACGGGCTCAAACGCAGCCAGCGCAGTCTGCTGGCCGCCGAGGACGAAATGGGCGGCTACGGCGAACCCAAGGGCTACCTGCCTTTGCGCCAACTGGTACGCGACAACCTGGCGGCGCGTGAAATTTTGCTGAGTGCAGACCAGGTGCTGCTGACCCAGGGTTCCAGCCAAGCCATGGACCTGGCCGCCCGCAACCTGATTCGCCCAGGCGACTCGGTGCTGGTGGACGAACCGGGCTACGCCAACCAGTTGTTCTCGCTGCGTTTTCTGGGCGCGAAGCTGGTGGGCGCGCCGCGCTCGCCCAGCGGCTACGACCTCGACGTGCTAGAGCAACGCATCATCCAGCACCGGCCCAAGGTGTTCTTTACCCAGCCACGCCTGCAAAGCCCTACCGGCTCTACGGCGTCGCTGGCGCATCTGCACCGGGTGCTACAACTGGCCGAAAAGTACGACTTCATGGTGGTCGAGAACGACATTTACGCCGACCTCGACCCCGGCGTGCACCCGTCGCTGGCCAGCCTGGACCAGCTTAAGCGGGTAATCTACATCGGCAGTTTTTCCAAAACCATCTCGCCCAACATCCGCGTGGGCTTTATGGCGGCCTCGGCCTCGCTGCTGGAAGAAATGACCCGGCTGAAGATGTTTTCGGGCCTGACATCGTCGGAATACACCGAGCGATTGGCCTACGGAGCCCTGATTGACGGACGCTGGCGCAAACACATCAAAACCCTGCGCGACCGGCTGGCCCGCGCCCAGCAGCAACTCGCTACCCAATTGCTGCAAGCAGGCTTTGCCCTGTTCACCGAACCCAAGGCCGGCATGTTTTTGTGGGCCTGTCACCCCTCGGTGCAAAACGCCGCCGAGTTGGCCTACAAGGCAGCCGAGCGCGACATTCTGCTAGGCCCCGGCCACCTGTTCTCCGTCGATCTGGAGCCCAGTCCCTGGCTGCGCTTTAACGTCGCCTGGTCGCAGGACGAGGCGACACAGGCGTTTTTGGCGGATATGAAGGTGGCTTGAGGGGATGCGTTTAACGCACCCACAGCGCCTGAAAGTCAAACGAGAGCTGTCGCTGGTGCCGGATCGACAGCAGGTAAATGGTGGTGTCGAAGCGTGCGTACAGCAGCAGGTAATGCGACAGCACGTACTCGCGGATCTCGCCGTTTATTCCAAGGGCCTGAAGCTTGGCCCTGATTCCGTCGATCCCATTGCTGGTTTCTACCGAGTGCGGAAGGCGGTCGAGGAACAAGCGGCCCATGCCGGGGAAGCGTTCCAGGTTCGGTATGACGGTGTCGGTGAGTTCATCCAGCAGGGCATCGAATGCTTGCGGTGCATGGGCCTGAAGCAAGAACGCTTCCGCTTCTTCGAGGTTGCGCTCGAAGTTCGCGGTCAGTTTGACAACGTGTTTGGCTACCACGGTACGGCCACGGCCTAACGCTTGGCTGCGCGACGGCGTTTCAACTCGGTCAAGGCACCGCGTGCATCCTGCACATTGCCCGCAGCAATGTCGTCCAGGCCCTTGCTCACCTCGTCAATCAGCAGCAAGTGAATACGCTCGCGCTCCAACTGGTGGTAGTAGTCCAAGCGCTGCGCGTCGATGAGGGCGACATAGCTTTCGCCATTCTTGGTGATGATCTTTTCAGCGCCAGCCTTGACCTGCTCCACCAGTTCCGACAGCGTGGCGCGGGCTTGGGTGAGGGGAATTACATCGCTTGCGGTGAATGCCATGTCAGCCTCCGGTGGGTGAATGAAGTGTACAGAATTCTGTGCATTATGCGCTACGGGTCTGAGCCTGCTCGACCGGCGTCATGGAAGGTGGTTCACCGCCCGCTGTGGGCAAGGCGTCAGGAGCCACTCACTCGCGGCGATAATGGCGGGTTAGGCCGCAGGCCTTCCCCCTTTGCCATCTATTTAGCCCCAGAGAAGCCAGACATGACCCAGCCCGTAATGAGTGTTGCCGACATCCGCAAGACCTTCCTCGATTTCTTTGCCGCCAAGGGCCACACGGTGGTGGAAAGCAGCCCGCTGGTTCCCGGCAACGACCCCACGCTGATGTTCACCAACTCGGGCATGGTCCAGTTCAAGGACGTGTTTCTGGGCACCGACAAGCGCAGTTATGTGCGTGCGGCCTCTGTCCAGGCCTGCTTGCGTGCCGGCGGCAAGCACAACGATCTGGAAAACGTGGG
>CAKZJN010000080.1 GCA_936943465.1 uncultured Rhodoferax sp. | reverse complement strand
GGGCGTGCAGGCGGCAAGCCTCCAGCGCCGCCGCCTGTTGCAATGCCTGCTGGCCCCTGCGGCCCTTGCGTTGGCCGATTCAGCGCAGGCAGGCGCCCAAATTGAGGAACCTCTCGCCGACGCGGTGCGCAATGCGTTGAGTGCCGCGGTGGCCACCAGTGAACCGCCCGAGCCGGTTTTTGCGGACACGGAGTCCAAGCTCAAGTACCTGCGCTGGAAGGTGGAAATGAACCACCGCCTGGTTGAACGGCGTTCCGACCTGCGGACCCTGCAGCAGCGAAGTGAATTCTTGCAGACGCTTTGGTACGACTGCAAGAGGGCGCGCCTGGATGTGTCGTTGGTCTTGGGCTTGGTTCAGGTGGAAAGCAACTTCCGGCAGTTTGCCGTCAGCAGTGCAGGGGCACGTGGCTATATGCAGGTCATGCCGTTCTGGACGCGCGCCATCGGGGACGGCGATGCCAACAAGCTGTTTCAGATGAAGGTGAATCTGCGCTTTGGCTGCATGATCCTGCGCCACTACCTGGACCTGGAGCGCGACGACCTGTTTATGGCGCTGGGCCGGTACAACGGGTCGCGCGGCAAAGCACCGTACCCCGACGCCGTGCTGGGAGCCAAGCGCCGCTGGGAAACGCCCGCGTAAAGGCTCAGGCGGGCTTGGTGCCCAGGGTTTGGGCCAGTTCGCCCGACTCGTACATTTCCATCATGATGTCGGAGCCACCAATGAACTCGCCCTTGATGTAAAGCTGCGGAATGGTGGGCCACTGGCTGTATTCCTTGATGCCCTGGCGGATGGCGTCGTCTTCCAGCACGTTGACGGTCTTCACGGCCTTGGGGTCCACACCGCAAGCCTTCAGGATCTGGATGGCGCGGCCGGAGAAACCGCATTGCGGGAAGCTGGCGGTGCCTTTCATGAACAGCAAGACTTCGTTGGACTTCACCAGTTCGTCAATGCGTTGTTGTGTATCGCTCATTTGCAAAAAACCTCATTGGATGTTGGCCTCAATTATCCACGCTCGGCACAGCTCGCATTCCTTGGGCCTGTACTTGTCGCCAACGGGGAAGGGTTTTTATCGATAATGCGGCAATCACTTCTTGCGCCCCGAACCTATGAAAATTGAAAAAAATACCGCAGTGACTCTGCGTTACACCGTGTCCGAGATCACCGGCAAGTTGCTGGACGAAAGCAAGGAACCCATGGCTTACCTGCATGGCGGCTATGGCAATACGTTTGCCAAAGTGGAGGAGGCCTTGGAGGGCCAGCAAGCCGGCTATCAAACCACCATCGAACTGCAAGCGGAAGATGCCTTTGGCCAACGTGACGAGGCCTTGTTGCAAACCATTCCCAAAACCCAGTTCCCGCCCGGCGTGAAAGTGGGTGGTCAACTCGAAGGTCGTGACGATCAGGGCAATAGCATCGTGTTCACCGTGCTCAAGATCAAGGGCCCGACGGTTTACCTGGATGGCAACCACCCGCTGGCAGGTAAGGCCCTGCGATTTGGGCTGAATGTGCTGGAAGTCAGGGCCGCATCGGAAGAGGAAATTGCCCACGGCCATGTGCACGGCGCCCATGGCCACCACCACTGAAAAAGCGTAAGAAATTACGTGTAAAGTTGACGCAATACTTTTATCAAAGGAGGCGTTTTTATGTTTTCTGTGCTATTTCGCGTTTTTTCAATCGCCAGCATATTGGCGTTGTTAATGGGCAGCCTTTCTGCCCACGCATTGCAGCCTGCCAAGGGCAAAGTGGTTCTAACCCTTTCAGGAAACGTCGCCGAGAAAAACACGCCCAAGGCCGCAGTTTTTGACATGGAGATGTTGGAAAAACTGCCGCAACAAACCTTCACCACCATGACGCCCTGGGACAAGCAGCCGATCAAGTTCACCGGCCCCTTGTTGCGCGATGTGCTGGCCGCTGCCAAGGCCACCGGAGCCACCATTAAGGCGGTTGCGCTGAACGATTACCAGAGCAGCATGCCCCTGGATGACGCGCAGAAGTTCGATGTCATTCTGGCCCACAAGATGAATGGCGAAGACATTCCGGTGAAGACCAAGGGCCCCTTGTTTATCGTCTATCCGTACGATTCCAAGGCCGAATTGCGGTCTTCGGTCTACTACGAACGTTCCGCCTGGCAGCTGAAGTCGCTGACAGTCGAATAAGCAACGGATGTCCGGGCGTACCAACAATCAGCGCTTTCTGCTCTGGCTAGCGTTGGGTACGGCCGCCATGGCCTTGGCCATGGCTTCTCTATTGGTATTCGTGCTGGCTCAAAAGCGGGCCATCGACCAGAGCAATGCGATCCGCGCAGATTCGCCCCTGGCGATGGCCTTCCAGTTCGAACGTGAGTTTTTACGTTTGCGGCAGGTGATGGGGGAAACGTTGGCCAGTCGTGATGCGCCTGACCAAGACGGGTTGACCCTGCGCTTTGACATCTTTCAGAGCCGTTTGACCCTGCTGCGCGACAACCCCAGCGTTTCCATCCTGGTGGGGCGCCCCGAATACCGCAAAGTCATTCCCCGGCTGGAACTGCTCATGGACGGGCTGGGTAAAGCCATTGCCAGCACCCCGCTCAATCGCCCGGCATTGGCTGAGGTGCAGGCCGAGTTCAATGAACTGGGTGTGGACATTCAGGCCCTGACGCTGGCGGCCAACTCGGAAGTGGCCCGGTTGATGGAAAGTCAGTCGGACACCATGCGCCAACAAAACGGTCTGATCATCTGGTTGACCGTGGCGCAGTTGCTGCTGCTGTGTGTGGCAGCCGGTGCACTTTTTCTTAGACAGCGCCGGATGGAGGCAGAGCGTTTGGCTTTGGAGCAACTCACCCAGGAATTGCGCGATGCCCACCTGCAGGCAGAGGCAGCCAACCGGGGTAAGAGCCAGTTCCTGGCCAATATGAGCCACGAACTGCGCACGCCGTTCAACGGGTTAATGGGCATGCTCGGTTTGCTTGAGTCGACGGAAGTAACCGAGCAGCAGGCCGACTACATCCAAACTGCCCAAGGTTCGGCCAATCACCTGCTGACCCTGCTCAATGACGTGCTGGACTTGTCGGCTTTGGAAGCCGGTAAGCTGAACCTGAAGCCGGTCGATGTGCCTTTGGGGCGCTTATTCAATGAGGTGAATGCGCTCATGCAGCCCCTTGCCAAGGCAAGGGGGCTCAGCTTCTTGATGCAAGTACCACAAGAGCCCCTGCCTCCGGTGGTGGCGGATGACACGCGCATCAAGCAAATTCTCTTCAACTTGATCAACAACGCCATCAAGTTCACGGAAGCCGGGAAGGTGACGCTGACCGTATTCGAGTGCGGGCGCACGGCAGAAAATTTGGAGCTGGCGTTTGTGGTGCAGGACACCGGTATCGGCATGGATGCCGCGGTGCTGTCCCGTCTGTTTCAGCGCTTTTATCAGGTGGACGATAGCAGCACACGCAAGTTCGGCGGTACAGGCCTGGGGCTGGAGATATCGCAATCGCTGGCGCGCATGATGCAGGGAGAAATTACGGTGACCAGCGCGGTCGGTGCCGGTTCCACCTTTACCGTCCGACTCCAATTGCCGAT
>CAKZJN010000079.1 GCA_936943465.1 uncultured Rhodoferax sp. | reverse complement strand
GCCAAGAGCCAGGTGCCGAAGTTCGTGAGCATCGCTCCATTGCGGTCAGTCAGCGAATCAGTTTCTCCATACCGGTCGTTTGTGATGCCAAGCGGGCGTCGGACCTCTTTCGGCCCTTGTGCCGCGTAACCTACCCTCCACGAATGGCGGGCTGCGGGAAGTCCATGAAAGATTGGTGTTTAGCCTTTCTATGTGGGTAAATTCCATCAGCACCTATCAGGACGCAGCCTATTTAAATTTGAGGTAGATCAAAATTCTGGCTACGATGCTTCAGTCATCCACTTCTTTCCTCATGCTATGAAATTGAAAAACCAAATTTTGGGACTGGGCTTGGTGGGTTTGGTTTCTGCTGCCTTGGTGGGCGGCGCTGCACTGCTTAACGCTACCCAACTGGCAACGGCTTTTGACAACTCCATCCAAATGTCGTTGGCGCTGCAGAAGAGTCAAGAGGCCGACATGATGCATGACGCCATTCGCGGCGACGTGCTGCTTGCCTTGCTGAGTGCGCAGACAAAAGATACCGCGGGGCTGGCCGAGGCACAAAAGGATTTGCCGGAACATGCGGAAACCTTCAGTAAGGCAATCTCATCCATGAAAGCCTTGCCTTTGACCGAAGAGGCCAAAGCCGTGGTCGAAAAAGTCGGTCCGGCGCTCAAGGCCTATGTGGAGTCGGCTACGAATGTTCAGAAAATTGCGGCGACTGATGCGGTGGCAGCGCAGGCAGCAGTGCCGGATTTTCAAAAGGCATTTAAGGTCCTAGAGGCCGCCATGGAGCAGCAAAGCAACGCCATTGAAAAAGATGTGGAGGCCTACAGCGCTGAAGCTGCCAACAGCTCCAAGAGTGCCAAGATAGAGGCGGGTTTCAGCCTGATCCTCTCTGCGGTGGTATTGGTAATTGCCTCGCTTTGGTTGGCCCGCAAAATATCAGAACCCATGAAGCATGCGGTGGCGGTCGCTGACAAGCTGGCTGCAAGTGACCTTACTGCTGACGTTCATCCGCAGGGCAATGAAGAAACGACCCAATTGCTGAACTCCTTGGCACGCATGCAAGCCAGCTTTGCAGGCATTGTGGGCAATGTGAAAGCCAATGCAGAACAAGTGGCGAACGCCAGCGCGGAAATTGCGCAAGGCAATCAGGATTTGTCTGGACGCACTGAAAGCCAGGCCAGTGCCTTGGAAGAAACCGCCTCTAGCATGGAGGAACTGGGCGCCCAGGTGAAGCACAACGCCGACAATGCTCGCCAGGCCAACCAGGTGGCACAAAGCGCCAGCATTGTGGCCATAAAGGGCGGCGAGGTGGTGGGCCAGGTGGTAGAGACCATGAAGGGCATTAACGACTCGTCGCGCCGCATTGCAGACATTATTAGCGTGATTGACGGTATTGCGTTCCAGACCAACATTTTGGCGCTTAACGCCGCCGTAGAAGCCGCCCGTGCGGGTGAACAGGGCCGTGGCTTTGCGGTGGTAGCCTCTGAGGTGCGCAGCCTGGCCGGGCGCAGCGCTGAGGCGGCCAAAGAAATCAAGAGCCTGATTGGCGCCAGCGTAGAGCGCGTGGAGCAAGGCACCGCACTGGTGGACAAAGCCGGTGAGACCATGATCGAAGTGGTGGCCAGTATTCGCCGCGTCACTGACATCATGGTAGAGATCAGCGCGGCCAGCAATGAGCAGGCAATCGGTGTGGCGCAGGTCGGAGAGGCGGTTACGCAGATGGATCAGGCAACACAGCAAAACGCGGCATTGGTAGAGCAAATGGCAGCGGCAGCAGCTAGCTTGAAATCGCAAGCCGAGGATTTGGTGCAAACGGTTGCAGTTTTTAGGCTAAACGCTGGGGACAGCGCAGCCAAGGCACTTGTTCGATCTGTCACCCCAAAACCCTTTAAGGGAGATGACCGCAGGATTGTGCAGGCATCTGCGGCAGCCCCCAAAGCAGCGTCCAAGCCCACTACCTTAGCAAAAGCGCCAAAGCTACCTAAACCTGAACCGTCGCCAACGCAAACGTCATCGACAAAGGCTGATGAGTGGGAGACGTTCTGAGGGAAGCAAAAAGGTGAGGTGCACATTGGAAACAGACATAGACGAATCAAGAGTTGTGGTGATGCTTATCCATATTCGTGATTCACTGACCGATGTGTCGCTCATGCTCAAGGACTATGAAGACGACCTTGATGTTACGTACAACGGCCCAGCCACAAGGCACTGAATCGCCCCGGGTTTTGAGGAGGCTCCAACATTTGAGAAGATGGAGCCATGAGAAAGTCAACAAAGTTTTCCCCCGAAGTCCGCGAACGTGCAGTGCGCATGGTGCAAGAGCACCGTGGCGAATATCCTTCGCTGTGGGCCGCCATTGAATCCATATCCGCCAAGATCGGCTGCGTACCCCACACCTTGAACGAATGGGTCAAAAAAAGCGAGATTGATTCCGGTGCCCGCGAAGGCGTCACCAGCGAAGAGCGTGAACGCATCAAGGCCCTTGAGCGCGAGAACAAAGAACTGCGCCGTGCCAATGAAATCCTGAAACTGGCCAGTGCTTTTTTCGCCCAGGCGGAGCTCGACCGCAAACTCAAATCCTGATCAAATTTATTGACGAGCATCGCGATGCCTACGGGGTCGAGCCGATCTGCAGAGTGCTGCAAATCGCCCCGTCTGGCTACCGTCGCCATGCCGCCCAGCAACGCAAACCTGAACTGCGCTGTGCGCGTGCCAAACAGGATGCCGCCTTGCTGCCGCAGATTCATCAGGTCTGGCAGAACAACATGCAGGTCTACGGTGCCGACAAGGTCTGGCACCAGTTGAATCGGGAAGGCGTTGCCGTGGCCCGCTGCACGG
>CAKZJN010000078.1 GCA_936943465.1 uncultured Rhodoferax sp. | reverse complement strand
CAATCGGCTTCTTGCCCGCGCCCACCAGATACGACTCATCCGCCTTGAAGCGGTGCAGGGCAAAGCGGTCCTCGTTGGAATAAATCGCCACGGTGCGGATGCCCATTTCGGAGGCGGCACGGAGCACGCGGATGGCGATTTCGCTGCGGTTGGCGACCAGAATGCTTTTGATTTTTTTCATGGCAGGTGCGAAGGTTGGGGGGTGGCAAGGCCATCCGCCACACGCAATAACCGTGCCCTGTCATGGTGCAAGCCGCCACAGACCGGCTCCTTTCAACCCACGGAGCTGCCTGGAATCCTGCCATCGGCTATCTTTACACCATGGAACATATGCCCGCCTGGTTGATCAACAGCTTCATTTACCTGAGCGCTGCGGTGCTGGTCGTCCCCTTGAGCAAAGCGCTGGGCCTGGGCGCCATCATTGGTTACCTGGCCGCTGGCATTGCCATTGGCCCCTGGGGCCTCGGACTGGTGACGAACGTGCAAGACATCCTGCACTTCGCCGAATTTGGCGTCGTGCTGATGCTGTTTCTGGTGGGTCTGGAACTGGACCCCAAACGCCTGTGGACCCTGCGACGCCCCATTTTTGGCTGGGGCAGCGCCCAGGTTTTGGGATGCGCTGCGGCGCTGACCCTGACGGCCCTGCTCTGCGGCGTGGCATGGCGCACGGCGTTGGTGGGCGCTTTGGGGCTGGCGTTGTCCAGCACCGCCATTGCGCTGCAGGTCATGGACGAGCGCAACCTGCTGCGTTCGGGCAGCGGGCAGGCGGCGTTTTCGATTCTGTTGTTTCAGGATGTCGCCGCCATCCCGCTCTTGGCCCTGCTGCCCTTGCTGGCGGTGACGGGCGTTGCGCATGAGCCCCTCAGCGCTGCAGGCGCTTTTGCGCAAGGTTTACAGATCATTCTGGTCATCGGCGGGATCGTTGTGGGGGGCCGCATCCTGATGCGCCCGCTGTTCCGCTGGATCGCCCGCTCCAAAACCCCGGAGATCTTTACGGCAGCCTCCTTGCTGCTGGTGGTGGGCATTGCGGCGCTGATGCAGTTTGTGGGCCTGTCCATGGCCTTGGGCGCCTTTCTGGCCGGGGTGCTGCTGGCGGAAAGCGAATACCGGCGGGAGTTGGAAACCAATATCGAACCCTTCAAAGGGCTGCTGCTGGGGCTGTTCTTTATTGCGGTGGGCATGGGCATTGACTTTGGCGTACTGCTGCGCTCGCCGGTGGTGGTGGCAGCCGTGCTGCTGGGCTTCATGCTGGTCAAGGCGGCGGTGATCTATGCGCTGGCGCGGGGCATGGGCTTGCCCTACCAGGATCGGCCGGTGTTTACCTTGCTGCTCGCACAGGGCGGGGAGTTTGCGTTTGTCGTGTTTCAGGCGGCGGCCGGTGCACGTGTGTTTCCGGCAGAGACTGCTTCCTTGCTGGTGGGCACCGTGGCGCTTTCGATGCTGCTGAGCCCGCTGGTGTTGGTGGCGCTGGACCGGCTGGTGCTGCCGCGTTTTGCGAATTGCGGTGTGCCGGTACTCGACGAAATTTCGGAACCACAAGAGGCCCCCATCATCATTGCCGGCTTTGGGCGCTACGGACAAATCGTGGGGCGCGTGCTGCTGGCCGAAGGCATCGCCACCACGGTGCTGGACCACGACGCCGAAATGATCGAGGCGGCGCGCAAGTTTGGCTACCGCGTCTTCTATGGGGATGCCACCCGACTCGACCTGTTGCGCACCGCGGGAGCGGGTAGCGCCCGGGTGCTGGTGATTGCCGTGGACGATGTGGAGCAATCGCTCGAAATTGTGGAATTGGCGCAATCCCACTTTCCGCAGCTCGCAATCGTGGCGCGCGCCCGGGACGTGACGCACTGGAACCGGCTGCGTGAACGCGGGGTCGTGCGGGTGGAGCGCGAGTTGTTTGAGTCCAGCCTGCTCAGTGCGCGCAGTGTTCTGGAACTGCTCGGCCACAGCCCGGAAGACGCTGGCGCCAGTGCCCAGCGCTTTCGCGCCCACAACCTGGCGCTGTTTGAGAAGCTGCACCCGCATTTCCGGGATCAAGCCAAGCTGATTGCCGTGATCAAGGAGGGGCGGACCCAACTTGAAGAGCAAATGGCCCAGGAGCGCGCCGAGCGCAACGCACAGCCCGAGCATCGGCCCGAGACGCACTGAAGGCCTCGCCTGCACCGCCCGGGCTTGCAGGCACAATCAGGATCCACCCAACGCCTACAGGAAACCTGCTTGGATCATCGCCACGCCATCGACACCAAAGCCTCGCTCATCATGCTGGTGCTTTGCCTGACCTGGAGCCTGCAGCAGATTGCGCTCAAGGCCGTGGCCGCCGACATCACGCCCATCCTGCAGATTGCCCTGCGCTCCAGCGGCGCCGCCGTATTGGTGGCCGCCCTGATGCGCTGGCGCGGCGAACCCTTTGACTGGAGCGCCTGGCGCCCCGGCGCCATCGTCGCGTTCCTCTTTGCCATGGAATTTGTGATGGTGGGTGAGGCGTTACTGCGCACCAGCGCGTCGCATACCGTCGTATTCCTGTACACCGCCCCGGTGTTTGCAGCGCTCGGTCTGCACTGGAAAATTCCGGCCGAGCGCCTCAGCCGCTTGCAGTGGGGTGGCATTGTGCTGGCCTTTGCCGGCATTGCGACCACCTTCCTGGGCAAGGTGGAGGACACCAGCGGGGCCACCAGCTTGTTGGGCGACTTTTTGGCCTTGCTGGGCGCCGTGTCCTGGGGTGCCACCACCGTGGTGATCCGAACCTCGCGCTTGTCGCAAACGTCGCCTACGCAGACGCTGCTCTACCAGTTGCTGGGTGCGGCCTTGTTGTTGCTGGCCATTGCGGTGGCCACCGGCACCACCCGCATCCACCTGACCCCAGCGGTCGCGGCGAGCTTGCTGTTCCAGACGGTGGTGGTGTCGTTCATCAGCTTTCTGACCTGGTTTTGGCTGCTGCGCAACTACCTGGCATCGCGCTTGGGCGTCTTCACATTCTTGACGCCGGTGTTTGGCGTGGTGTTGGGCATGTTGCTGCTAAACGAGCCTTTGGAGCTTCGCTTTGTAGTGGGCGCAGCGATGGTTCTGACCGGCATTGTGGTCGTTAGCGCGCACGGCTTGATCGCGTCGCTCTGGCAGCGCAAATAGATAAAACTGCCAAAAAGTTCGGCACTTGACCGCCACAGCGTGGGTCAATTGCGCATTTTTGTTCGCTTGCGAACACTGCAAGGCTCGCGCCAAACGCCTGAAAAACACAATGCGTGCACCACCAACAACGGCGCACACCATGACCACCCACTCGCTCCGCACCATGCCCCAGGGCGTTCTGAGCCTGTCCATTGAGGCACTGTGGCTCGCGAATGTGATTCATGACGCACTCGACGTTGCTTTGGCCAACAGCACCGTAACCCATGATCTGGCGCCCTCCCGCTTGCAGGCTCTGCGCCTCACCAGCAACGGTTTTGCGCGACTGGGCCATAGCGGCTGCACGGCGGAGCCCGTGACGCCGTTTAGCGTTGCGTGGACACCGGCATCCCGCCTGGAGCTGATTCGTCAGGTAGCGGTGCATTGGCGGGCACTGATCGATACGGCGTTTGGCACCTCGGTCAGCCTGTGCCTGATTCGCACGCTGTCGGAGGCCGAGGTGGTGCTGCTCAACCAGATTCAGGATTTTGCCAACCAACTGGGATTCAAGAGCGCCTCCGCCCTGGAAGACATGCAGCACCAGTACGACGCCATGGCGCGTCGGCAGGCAGCGCTACAGGCGCTGCGTTGTGCGTCCTACCTCACGGCCGTCAACCGTTGGGTAGTCGCTGTTCAAGCGCAGTAGCCGGGCCGAGTGGATCGCCCGGCCGCTGCGAGCTCAAACCTTGAAGGCGCTTAGACCCCCAGAAAGTGCTTGCGATAGCGCGAAGGCAAATCGGCAATGCGCATCAGCATCGGCAGATCGGCCGTATTGAAGTCCGGGTCCCAGGCTGGCGCACCCAGCACCTTGGCACCCAGGCGCAG
>CAKZJN010000077.1 GCA_936943465.1 uncultured Rhodoferax sp. | reverse complement strand
AACGCGCCGGAATACAAGGCCGTGGTGGACGCCTCGCGCGCCACCCACACCGCGCCGCTGGAGTTGCTGCAAAAGGCTGGTGCCATCCACTCGCCCTACCAGTTCCATTGGAAGCGCTTTTTGCTGGAGAACTTCCCCAAGGGCGTCGGCTTCCCAGCCATCAGCGCGCCGCCGATTGCCGACGACCTGCCGGTGGCGAAGGTACAGGCGTATTCGATTGACGACTCGCAAACCACCGAAATTGACGACGCCCTCTCGCTGCAAGGCCTAGGCAGTGGCACGGTGACGGTGGGCATTCACATTGCGGCCCCCGGACTGGCCATTGCGCCCGGCAGCCCGGTGGACGCCTTGGGTCGCGCCCGCCTGTCCACGGTGTACATGCCGGGCTACAAAATCACCATGCTGCCCGACGACGTGGTGCAGACCTACACGTTGCAGGAAGGGCGGGACTGCCCGGCCGTGTCGCTGTATGTCACGCTGGACGAAGCCACGCTGGAGATCAAGGGCAGCGAGACCAAGCTGGAACGCGTGCCCATCGCCCGCAACCTGCGCCACGACCAGTTGGATGCGATCGTCACCGAGGCCTGGCTGCTGGACCCTGCCTTCAACCACGCGGCCGAGCCCGAGTCCATGACCGCCCTGCGCACCGAGTTGACGTTCTTTTACCGCCTGGCCAAAGACCTGAAAGCCAAGCGCGAGGTGGTGCGCGGCAAGCCCGAAACCTTTAACCGGCCGGACTACAACTTCCGCCTCACCGGCAACGAGGGAATGGAACCTACCGGTGATGAAACTGTGCACATCAGCACCCGCATGCGCGGTGCCCCGCTGGACCTGATCGTGGCCGAGGCCATGATTCTGGCCAACAGCACCTGGGGAAGTTGGATGGCCGAACTGGGTGTTCCCGGCATTTACCGCAGCCAGGCCTCTCTTGCACCCGGCGTCAAGGTGCGCATGGGCACCAAGGCCCTGCCCCACGCTGGCATTGGCGTGAAGAGCTACGCCTGGAGCACCTCACCCCTGCGCCGCTACACCGACCTGGTCAACCAGTGGCAAATCATTGCCTGCGCCCGCCATGGCAAAACGGCAGCCCTGGCGGCTCCGTTCAAACCCAAAGATGCCGATCTGTTCAGCATCATCAGCAGCTTTGATGCGGCCTACAGCGCCTACAACGGCTACCAGGGGGCGATGGAACGCTACTGGACGCTGCGCCACGTGCAGATGACCGGCACCACCGAAATCGTGGCCAGCCTGTTCAAGGACGGCATGGTGCGGGCCGATGACATTCCGCTGGTGCTGCCGGTGCTGGGCGCGCAGGGCCTGCCGCGCGGCGCCAAGTTGCGCGTCAAGCTGGGCGACATCGACCTGATCACGCTGGACGTGCATGGCACGGTGCTGGAGCGTCTGGACAGCCCGGTGGCGGACTCCGCGCCGGACGATGCGGACGACGACGACGAGGTGGCCGGCCCGATTGCCATCGCCGTGGATGTGAGCGACAGCCCGGAAGGATCTAACGATAATCCGGCCCAGTGATCTTTTCAAAATACAGCACTCTCCAACTGGCTCTGGGCGCATCGCTTGCGGTGCATGGGGTGCTGCTTTCGGTGCGGTTTGTGGACCCCGAAACCTTTAACCGGGTATTTGAAGACACGCCGCTGGAAGTGATTTTGGTTAACGCCAAAACCCTGGAAAAGAACGAAAAGGCCAAGGCCATTGCCCAGGCCAGCTTGACCGGCGGTGGCGATGCCGAAAAAGGCCGCGCCACCAGCCCGTTACCACCGTCCGAGACGAATGACGCCGGCAACTCCCTTGAAGTGGTCAACGCCAACCGATTGCAAAACCTGCAGGATCAGCAAAGCATGCTGCTGTCTGCCGTAAAGGACCAAATCGCGCACTTGGCGCCGGCCAATCCGAAAGACCAGAGCAACAAGAACGAGCAGCAGCAACGCGAGGCCAAACGCAAGCAGCTCACCAAGCTGCTGGCCGAAATCGAACGCCGCATCAACAGCGAAAATTCCCGCCCCAAAAAGCGCTACATCAGCCCGTCCACCCGGGAAGAAGCCTATGCGGTCTATTACGACGCGCTGCGTCACCGCATTGAAGACCGGGGCACAGAAGACTTCCCGGTGTCCAGTGGCAAGAAACTCTATGGTGAACTAACCATGATCGTGACCGTCAACCACGATGGGCGCGTGCTCGCTACCGAAGTGGTGGAGAGCTCGGGCAACGCCCTGCTGGACCGGCGCGCCGCCGCCATTGCGCGGGCGGCCGGGCCCTTCGGCCATTTCACCCCCGCCATGCGCCGCCAGGCCGATCAGATTCTGGTGGTTTCGCGCTTTAAATTTACGCGGGATGAAACCCTGCAAGCCCGTGTGAGCACTGCACCATGAAGGCACTGGGACGTTGGATTGGTCTGCTGGCGCTGACGGCGGTTTGCCTTCAGATTTTCTTTATTGGCCGTATTGCCCTGATGGCGGCGGTAGACCCGCAGTCCACCGCGTTTGAGCGCTCGGAGGCCTGGCGCATTGCCACAAACAAGGGGCGCCTGCCCTGGTCGCAGACCTGGGTTCCGTATGAGCAACTGCCCGACAACCTCAAGCGCGCCGTGCTGGCCTCGGAAGATGACGGCTTTGCCACGCACAACGGCGTCGACTGGGACTCTTTGGAAAAGGCCTGGGCCAAGAATTCCAAGGCCGAGCAACGCGCAGAAAAAAAGGGCAGCACCAAGCCACCCAAGGTGGTGGGTGGCTCCACCATCACCCAGCAGTTGGCCAAGAACCTGTTCTTGTCGGGCGAACGCACCTTGTTTCGCAAGGCGCAGGAATTCGTGCTGACCATGGCGCTGGAGGGGCTCCTCAGCAAGCGCCGGATTCTGGAGATTTACCTCAACAGCGTGGAATGGGGTGAAGGGGTGTTTGGCGCCGAGGCGGCCGCCCTGCACTACTTTCGCAAGCCTGCAGCCAAGCTCACGGCGTACGAGGCGGCGCGCCTGGTCGTGATGCTGCCGCGCCCCAAGTTTTTTGAAAAGACACCGGGTTCACCCTACCTTTCCAGCCGGGCCGAAGTGATTGCCGGGCGCATTGCCGACGCACGACTGCCCTAAGCCTTGGCAAAACATTCGCCACACGTTTGACCCGCCTCAATACTGATCAATTGAGGCCAGAAGGATCAAGCACAAATTTCCAGCAGGCGCATGATGGAGAAACGGGTCTTCGACCCGCATCGGGCGCTCATGAATCCTCTTCCTTTTTGGCACCAGCACAAGTGGCTGGGCATGGCTGGCATCGTGCTGACCGGATTGATGCTGTTCTTTGGCGTGCGCTGGTGGCAGGGGCCGTTCGTCACCTTGCAACCGGTAACCCAACAGGACTTCATCCAGACCGTGGTGGCGAGCGGGCATGTGGAAAGCCCGCACCGCGTAGGCATCGGCAGCCCGATCACCGGAACGGTACGGGTGGTACCGGTGCACGAGGGACAAGCCGTCACAGCCGGTACGCTACTGACTGCGCTGGACGATACCGAGTTGCAATCGGCGGTGCGGCAAGCCGATGCCACCGTGGCGCAGGCCCTGGCCAAACTACGCCAGTTAAGAGCACTGCAAGCCCCGGTTGCTGAGCAAGCCCAGCGCCAGGCGCAGGCCAATCTGGACAACGCCCGCGCCACGCTGCGCCGCAACGAGAACCTTTACCACCAACAATTCATTGGCGCTGCCACGTTGGACGAATCGCGCAAGGCCGTAGAACTGGCCGATGCCCAATGGCGCGTCAGCCAGATGCAGGTGCAAACCACCCAGCCGGGCGGCAGCGACTACGCCGTGGCTGAAGTGGCGATTGCGCAGGCGCGCGCCAGCGCCGATGTGGCCCACGCACGGGCGCAAAACGCCCGCATCACCGCCCCAGTGGATGGCACCCTGATTGCGCGCAATGTGGAGCCTGGCGACGTGGTGCAACCCGGCAAAGTTCTGATGACGCTGTCCCCTCACGGCCAGCCACAAGTCGTTTTGACCATCGATGAAAAGAACCTGCGCCTGATCGCCCTCGGGCAAAAGGCGCTGGTGTCGGCCGACGCCTACCCGCAGCAAAAGTTCGAGGCCGAGTTGGTCTATATCAACCCCGGCGTCAATGCGCAAACCGGCGCGGTGGAGGTCAAACTCCAGATTGCCGAGCCGCCGGCCACGCTGCGCCAGGACATGACGGTTTCGGTCGATATCGAAGTGGCCCGCCGGCCCAAGGCTTTGCTGCTACCGCTGACGGCTGTGCACGATGCCGACGGCCCTGCCCCATGGGTGCTGCAGGTTGAAAACGGCCGCACCGTCAAAACCCCGGTGCGTTTGGGTTTGCGTAGCGGCGGTCTGGGCGAGGTGCTGGAGGGTCTGTCGCAAAACGCCTGGGTGGTGGTCGAAACCGCCGGCACAACCTCGGTCACGCCGGGCATGCGGGTACGCACCCGCGCAACCGAGTAGGGCGCGCCATGCAGACAAGCTGGTTGCCCTTCGAGTGGATCGTGGCCCTTCGTTTTTTGCGCGAAGGCCGCTTGCAAACACTGTTCATCATTGCCGGCGTGGCCATTGGCGTGGGTGTCATCGTGTTCATGTCGGCGCTGTTGTCCGGCCTGCAAAGCAACTTCATCCGCCGCGTGCTGTCCACCCAATCGCATATCCAATTGCTGCAGCCGGCCCAGGTAACGCGCACCTTGCGCGGACCGGCTAGCGGTACCGCTGAACCCATCGAAGGCGCCATCGTGCAGCCGCCACTGCAGCAGGCCAAATCGATCGACCAATGGCAAGCCGTGGCCGGGCAGGTGCGCGCCATGCCGGGTGTGAAGGTGGTGTCGCCCGTGTCCAGCGGACCGCTGATGGTGTTACGCGGCAATGCCACGCGCGCGGTCTCGGTATCCGGCATCGAGCCGGATTCGTACTACCGCATCGTCGATTTGCGCGACAAGATGGTGCGGGGCACGGCGCGCCTGACGGGTTCGGACATTCTGATTGGCACCGAACTGGCCAGCGACATCGGCGTGGATGTGGGAGACAAACTGCACATCACATCTGCCAATGGTGCCTCCGGCGTGCTCTCCATTGCGGGAGTGTTTGACCTCGGCAACAAGGGGGCCAACAAGCACGAAACATTCACCACCCTACGCACCGCCCAGAGCCTGCTCGACATGGCGGGCGGCATCACCAGCATGGAGGTAACCGTGCAGGACATCTATGCGGCCGAGACGATTGCCCAGCGCATCCATGCGGCCACCGGCGTGCAGGCCGATAGCTGGATCAAGAACAGTGCGCAATTCTTTGCCGCCGTGAGCGCGCAAACCACCGCCAACACGGCCATCCGCTTTTTTGTTGGGCTCTCGGTGGCGTTTGGCATTGCCAGCGTGCTGGTCGTGGTGGTGGTGCAGAAGTCGCGCGAGATCGGCATTTTGCGGGCCATGGGCATCTCGCAGGGTCAGGTGCTGCGGGTGTTCCTGTTGCAGGGCGGGCTTCTCGGTTTGGGGGGTGCCTTGGTCGGTTGTGGCATTGGCGCACTGGCCCTGGTGTTGTGGCAAAAGTTTGCGCTGAATGCCGACGGTACCCCGCTCTTTCCGCTGGAGCTCGATGCCACGCTGTTTGCTGTAGCCATGGCGCTGGCCAGCGTAACCGGCCTGGCTGCCGCCTTTGCACCGGCTTTGCGCGCCGCGCGCCTCGACCCGGTGGTGGCAATCCGTGGCTGATACCCAGTCTTCCGATGTGGTGGTTCAGTTGCGCGGCGTGCGCAAGGTCTTCAATGCGGGCACCCCTTTTGAGACGGAAGTACTGCACGGCATTGACCTGACGCTACACCGGGGCGACTTTTGCGCCGTGATGGGCCCTTCAGGCTCGGGCAAAAGCACCCTGCTGAATCTGGTTGGTTTGCTGGACCGGCCCAGTAGCGGCACGTTGCAGGTCTGCGGCGAAGAAACCACGGCCATGGATGACACCGCGCTGACCCGCCTGCGCGGTCACCACATTGGCTTTGTCTTCCAGTACCACCACCTGCTGACCGCCTTTACCGCGCTCGAAAACGTCATGCTGCCGATGCTGGGCGCTGCCGGCTTTCCGAATGCCGCCATGCGCGAACGGGCCTTGGGGCTGATTGACGCGGTCGGC
>CAKZJN010000076.1 GCA_936943465.1 uncultured Rhodoferax sp. | reverse complement strand
CTGGACAACGCCATCGTGATGGACGACTACAAGGTGCTCAACGCCGACGGCTTGCGTTACGACGATGAGTTCGTCAAGCACAAGATTTTGGACGCCATGGGCGACCTGTACATCGTTGGCAAACCGCTGCTGGCCAGCTACTCGGCCTTCCGTTCCGGCCACGCCATGAATAACAAGTTGCTACGCGAGTTGTTGGCCCACCCCGAGTGCTGGGAGGTGGTGACCTTTGAAGACGTCCGCCAAGCCCCCGCCGGCTTCGCGCAACCCGCCCGCGCCTGGTAGGTCAGAGACACCCTTCCATGTTGATCTTCCGTTGGCTCGCCATCCTGTGTGCAATCGGCATCATCGTCAGTTTTGCGCTGTACGTGGGTACCGGTCAGGAGCGCTTCAAGCGCTACGGCCTGATGGCCATGAAATGGGCCGTGCTGGCCGGGTTGGGATTCTTTGCGGTGCTGATCCTGGAGCGCATTGCCTGATTGGCAAGCGCCCCAGTTGTCCGCGCTAAAACGCCAAGGCCGGGCACTTCCAGATTTTTTCGGCGTATTCCGCAATCGTACGGTCCGATGAGAACGGGCCCATGCCGGCCACATTGCGCAGGGCCTTGATAGCCCAGTCATTGGGTTGCAGGTAGGCTGCATCCACCCGCTCTTGAGCTTCGATGTAGCTGGCGTAATCGGCCAGCAACAGGTAGTGGTCGCCCCAGGTGGTTAAGGTGTCCACAATGGGCTGGTAACGCTCGGGCTCCTCGGGGCTGAAGGCACCCTTGCGCAAGGCATCCAGCACCGATTGCAACGCGTGGTTTTGCTCGGCAAAACGCGTGGGGTGATAGCCGGTCGCGCGGATGGACGCCACTTCGGCGGTGGTCATGCCGAAGATGAAGATATTGTCATCGCCCACGTTTTCCTTGATTTCCACGTTGGCGCCGTCCAGCGTGCCGATGGTCAATGCGCCACTGAGCGAAAGCTTCATGTTGCCGGTGCCGGAGGCCTCGGTTCCGGCAGTCGAAATTTGCTCGGACAGGTCGGCGGCCGGAATGATCAATTCGGCCAGGCTCACGCTGTAATTGGGGGCAAACACCACTTTGAGTTTGTTGCCCACGCGCGGGTCGTTGTTGATGACTTTGGCCACGTCATTGATCAGGCGAATCACCAGTTTGGCCATGTGGTAGGCCGACGCCGCCTTGCCGGCAAAGATCACCACGCGCGGTACGGTGACGGCATCGGGGTTGGCCAGAATGCGCTGGTAACGGGTGATGACGTGCAGCACATTGAGCAACTGCCGCTTGTATTCGTGAATGCGCTTGACCTGTACATCAAACAGGGCCTCGGTCGGAATGTCGATGCCCATGTGCTTATGCACCCAGGCCGCCAGCCGGCGCTTGTTGATGAGCTTGGCCTGCTGAAAACCGGCAATCACTTTTTCGTCTTCAACCAACGGTGTGAGGCCGGAAAGCTGGGTCAGGTCACGGCGCCAGCCGGTGCCGATGTGCTTGTCGAGCAATCCCGACAGAGCCGGGTTGGCCTGCGCCAGCCAGCGGCGTGGCGTAATGCCATTGGTCTTGTTGTTGAAGCGCTCGGGCCAGAGGCGGGCGAAGTCCGCAAAGATGGATGCCTTCATGAGCTCCGAGTGCAGTGCCGACACGCCATTGATCGAATGGCTGGTTAGCACGGCCAGGTAGGCCATGCGCACGCGGCGGTCGCCATGCTCATCGACCAGCGAGACCTTGCGTAGCATGTCGCCCGACACACCGGCTTGCGCCAGCCCGGTCAGGAACTGCGCATTGATGTCGTAAATGATTTGCAGGTGGCGCGGCAGGATGCGTTCCAGCATGCGCACGGGCCAGGTCTCCAGCGCCTCGTGCATCAGCGTGTGGTTGGTGTACGAGAACACACCCTGGCACAGACGCCAGGCGTCGGCCCAGGGCAGATGGTGCTCGTCGAGCAGCAGGCGCATCATTTCGGGAATTGCCAGCACCGGGTGCGTGTCGTTCAGGTGGATGCTGACCTTTTCGGGCAAATGCTCGAAACTGCTGTGGCGGCTCTTGTAGCGGCGCAGCAAGTCCTGCACGCTGGCGCTGCAAAAGAAGTATTCCTGGTGCAGGCGCAACTCACGGCCAGAGTCGGTGGAGTCGTCGGGGTACAGCACGCGCGACACGTTTTCGGAGTGGTTCTTGGTTTCCACCGCCGCAAAGTAATTGCCCCGATTGAAGGCGCCGAG
>CAKZJN010000075.1 GCA_936943465.1 uncultured Rhodoferax sp. | reverse complement strand
TGGACGTGGCCCAGAATGTGGCCTTGCCTTTGTTGCTGCTGAATGTGCCCGATGACCAACGGGTTAAGGAAATGCTGGAACTGGTGGGCCTGGGAGCACTGGGCCACCGCCTTCCCCAACAGCTCAGCGGCGGACAATTGCAAAGGGTGGCCATTGCGCGAGCGCTGATCCATCGGCCTCGGTTATTGCTGGCGGACGAACCTACCGGTAACCTTGACCCGGGCACGGCGAGTCAGGTGATGCAGGCGCTGGTGGCCCAATGCCGCGCCCATGGGGCGGCGCTGGTGCTGGTGACCCATTCGGTGGCCGCCACCGAACAGGCCGACCGGGTGCTGCATCTCAGCCCCAACGGCGTGAGACAGAGCTGACCCGTGCCACCTGGCGGTATCTCAAGACCGCCGGGCGTTGCACTTTTTCCGAATTGTCACACTCTGTTACACCGCAGCTAACCCCATTTCCAAAATCCGGCTTTAAGCTTGCGGCCATGGAGAACTTGGCCCCATGAGCTGGAAAATTTCACGCATTTCATCGACGCTGATGGGGTTGATGCGCGAGTCCCAGTCGACCCTGCAAGCGTCGGAGCCGCTCGAAGACATCCGCACCCGGATGCTCGATTGCATGTCAGAGTTCCTGAAAAGCACTGCCAGCGAGCGCCCGGTCTGGTCCAAGGTTCAATTCGCCGACGATATTCAAACGCTTTGGTACCTGCGCAGCGATCTGATGCACCTGCTGTGCGACTATTGCGGCGAGACTCTTGCCAACGCCAAAGTCCAGGAAATTACCGAACTGTTCCGCGGTCACATGCCGGCAGCCCAGTTCGCCAGTTCGCGTCGTCGGGGCTAATCAGTCCTTCATTTCATGCCGGTTCCGGCATCAGGCCTGCACCTGAATCCCTTGCTCTAATCCACCTATCGTTCGAGTCGACGCGTTGCGCCGCGCCCGCAAGCACAATCGGGCCATGGCGTCTCCCTTATGGCCCCTTCTAACAAGCTTCTCGCTACAGGAGCTCCGGCACCACCCGTGGCGTAACCTGGCTGCCGTGGTGGCGGTGATGCTGGGCGTGGCCTTGGCGTTTTCGGTACACCTGATCAATACGTCGGCACTGGATGAGTTTTCGCAGGCCGTCCGCGCTGTGGGTGGGCAACCCGATCTGGAACTGCGTAGCCAGTCGGCCAGCGCCAATGACCTGGATGAAGGCGCCCTCGGACTATTGTTACGCCAACCCGACGTGGCACTGGCGTCGCCGGTGTTGGAATTCAACACCTATGCCCTGTTGCCCACCACCGCAGCCGATGCCTCACCGCGCAAGCTCATCCGCATCGTGGGCGTTGACCCGTTGCAGGTTGCCGCCATTGCGCCCGACCTGATGCCGCTTCCGTCCCAATCGGGGGAGCGTACCGGCCTATTTGCCCCCGACACGGCCTACCTGAATGCTGCGGCACACATTGCGACAGGCGCAGCGCAGCTGCACTTGCAGCAGGGCCTGCGCCTGCAAACCGTCACCGTGGCCGGCAGCGTGCGCGCTGGTGGCGGCCCGCTGGCCGTGATGGATATTGCTGCTGCACAGGACTTTTTCGGCAAGGCCGGTGTGTTGACCCGCATCGATATCCGGCTGCAAGCAGGCGCCGACCGCGACGCTTTTGTGCAGCGCATGGCGGCCACAAAGGGCTGGCAGGCCCACTGGTCGCTTCAGCGGCCCGGCGATTCGGCGGCCCGTATTGCCAATCTGTCGCGTGCCTACCGGGTGAACCTCACGGTGCTGGCCCTGATTGCGCTGTTTACCGGCGGGTTTTTGGTGTTTTCCGTCGTGGCGCTCAGCGTGACGCGGCGTGCCCAACAATTCGCCCTGCTCGGTGTATTGGGGCTGACCAGCCGGCAAAGGCTGCAATTGGTGCTGCTGGAGGCGGCGGTGCTGGGCATGCTGGGTAGTGCGCTGGGCATCGCGCTGGGCACCGGCCTGGCGGCACTGGCCCTGCAAGTTTTGGGTGGCGATTTGGGTGGCGGCTATTTTGCCGGCGCGGCACCCGCGCTGCAATGGAGTCCGCCCGCCGCCGCCGTGTTTGCGCTGCTGGGACTGGC
>CAKZJN010000074.1 GCA_936943465.1 uncultured Rhodoferax sp. | reverse complement strand
GCGTCTCGTTACAAGCGCGCGGGTTGACCAGGCAACTGGTGATCTTGCCGGCAAAGGTATGGTCCAGGCAGGCCTGGTTGCAGCCGATGCAGGTGTTGATTTCATCGGCCCGGCCTTCGGCGGCCTTGCGCACGAAATCGGGGTCGGCCAAAAATGGCCGCGCCATGGAAACCATGTTGCAGGCGCCGTCGGCCAGCAACTGCTCGGCCACCTCGGGCGTGTTGATGCGGTTGGTGGCAATCAGCGGAATGCCCACTTTGCCCATCAGTTTGTGCGTAGCCCAGGCAAAGGCCGCGCGCGGCACCTTGGTGGCAATGGTGGGAATGCGCGCCTCATGCCAGCCGATGCCGGTATTGAGCAGCGTGGCACCGGCTTTTTCGAGTGCCTGTGCCAGTTGAATCACTTCGTCGAGCGAGGAGCCCCCCTGCACCAGGTCCAGCATCGACAAGCGGAAGATGATGATGAAGTGCGTGCCCACGCGCTCGCGCACGCGCCGCACAATTTCCACCGGAAAGCGCATGCGGTTTTCATACGCGCCGCCCCAGGCATCGTCGCGCTGGTTGGTGCAGGCGGTGATGAACTCGTTAATCAGGTAGCCCTCGGAACCCATGATTTCCACACCGTCGTAGCCCGCGCTCTGCGCCAGCGCCGCGCAGTTCACATAGTCTTCAATGGTTTGCTCCACCTCGTCGGTGCTCAGCGCATGTGGGCGAAACGGGTTGATGGGGGCCTTGAGCGCGCTCGGCGCCACCAGTTCGGGGTGGTAGGCGTAACGGCCAAAGTGCAGGATCTGCATGGCAATCTTGCCGCCGGCTTCGTGCACGGCCTGGGTGACCACCTTGTGTTTTTCGGCTTCTTCGGGGGTGCTCATGCGGGCGCCACCGGGCATCGGGCGGCCACGGTCGTTGGGGGCAATGCCACCGGTCACCATCAGGCCCACACCGCCCCGGGCGCGCTCGGCGTAAAAAGCGGCCATGCGGTTGAAACCATCTTTGGCCTCTTCCAGGCCCACATGCATGGAACCCATCAGGACGCGGTTTCTCAGGGTGGTGAAGCCCAGGTCTAACGGCTCCAGCAAATGCGGATAAGTGCTCACGGTGTCTCCTTTTTATAGGAGCCACTGTAAACCGCTGAGCGCCCGGATTGTTAGACGCCTCCTACCAGAATGGGGGCGGGCTTACGCGGAAACCGAGGGACGGAAGGCCTTGCGGTAGCGCTCCAATGCCGAAACGGAACCGCACAAGTAGAGCGAATCGTCGGCCTGCACCAAAAAGTTCTCCCCAAACTCAACGATCACTTCGCCGCCACGCTCCAGCGCCACAATCTTGGCACCGGTTTGCTCCAGTTCCTCGTTAAGCCAGGGGTGTTTGCCGGCCATGGTTTCGGCGTCGCACCGGATGAACTTGATGCGGTTTTCTACCTGCAGCACCTGCTCGGCCAGCAACTGAAACGCCAGAATCTGCCCCGCCACCTGCCCCACTGAAATCGCAAAGTCGGCGCCGGCGCGGTAGATGCGGGCCGTGTTGCGGGTACGCTGCACGCGCACCACCAGCGGCACCTGCGGCGCGTAGTCGCGCACCACGGCGGTGGCAAACACCGATTCGCTGTCGTCGCTCAGGGCCAGCACGACGGCGCTGGCTTCGCGCAGCTTGGCGCGCTCCAGTGTGGCCCGCTCCAGCACGCTGCCCACCAGGTCCACGCCCGGTGCAGCAACGCTGTCAATCACGACGCAGGTTTCCCCCGCGTCACGCAGCAACTCCACCACCTTCTGGCCCACGGCCCCATGGCCGGCCAGCACAATCGGGCCGGCGCGGCGAATTGGCATGGCCATGCGCTCCACCACTTCCAGGTTGGCATGCGTCCCCACCGCCACCAGAATGGCTCCCGCGGACACCACGGTGTCGGGGCCTTTGGTGGTGGTGAAAACCCCGCCCAACCACTGGCCAATGAGTGACACGCCATGGCGCTCGCGCAGGCGCAGTTCACCCAGCTTCTTGCCGGCGAGCGGGCTTTCGGCACGCACCCGGAACTCGGCCATGCCGATTTTGGTGCCCAGCAGGTGCATACCTTCAGCGGGCGGGCTGATGCGGGTGCTGGCCTGCGAAGCCAGCGCAGCGCCCAGAACGTGCGCGGGCGTAAACACATCGGTCGCGCCGATTTGCAGCATCGGGTAGCGGTACACCGGGTCGTCGGTCAGCGAATACAAAGGCCCGGCATAGCCAAACTCGCGCACCACCATGGTGAAGGTAGCGTTGGCGTGGTCGTCGCCATTGGCCACCACGGCCGTGGCGTCCACCACGCCAGCCAGCACCTGCGGGTCATCGGCCATTTTTCCAAACACCACGTTGTAGCCCCGGTCGCGCAGGTTGCGCGCCATTTCCATGTCTTCTTCCAGAATGACAAAGGGCGTGCCCTTGTTCTTGAATTCATCGAGCAGCGACTCAATGGTGGGGGCATAGCGGTAAAACAGCACCTTGCCCGACATGGGCGGCAACTTGTGCTGCAGGCGCACCTCAAACTGCTCCTCAAAGTACGGCAGGATGACCATCGGAAAGGCCAAGAAAATCAGGAACTGCCCGATGAACTGCACCGCCACGACATACAGCGCCATGACGGGATGCTTCCAATTCGCGTCGCCACCATAGCCGGTGGTGGTAATGGTTTCACTGGCCCACAACAGGCTGCGAAGAAAAGTCCGTGGCGTCCCTTCCAGATGGTCCATGCCCAACATGTACAAGGTCGCGAGGAGCAGCATGCTGCACGGCAGCAGAACAATAATGACCAGCAGTCTCTTGCTGGAACGTTTGAGTGGGAACTGCATGTCTGGGCGGGAACAGTGAATTCGAATGGGCCACCACACTGTAAACGGTCGGGCGCGGCCAAAGGCCGCACAGGCGCTCCGACGGTTTGAGGGAGGTCAATAACTGCAAACCGGAAGGACTCAGGGCGCGATGCGCTGAAGTCGTATTTCAGGCAGCAATGTTGTTGCAATATTGCTCGCAGCGGAATCGGGGGCAAGCTGGGTTCCAAATCGTGGGGTAACACAAAGCTTCACCCGGCTTGCCCACGAGTCTGTAGTGAGACGATGGTCTGAAAATGGATTGCTGGTCGAAAGGCTGTGGCTGGTTTCAGTCATACGA
>CAKZJN010000073.1 GCA_936943465.1 uncultured Rhodoferax sp. | reverse complement strand
ACGCACATCCTGGCCGCTGAAGGCGACAGCCAGTGGACCTTCTTTGACGGCAACTACCAGGAATATGAAGCCGACAAGAAGAAACGTTTGGGAGAAGAGGGCGCAAAACCGAAGCGGATGCGGTACAAAGCGCTTAAATAAATCCATTTATTCATGCCCGCTGAAACTCCCGCCTCAGCCCGCCAGGTACCAGGCCCCATGCAGGCCGTTTACCGCGCTGCCGTGCAGCAAGCGGCCGAAGGAGGGGCGGCGGTCATGGCAAAGCTGGTGGCAGCAGCTCGCCAGTCTTTGCAAGCACGTGAGGCCGCCACCCGCGATCTGCGCGAGCGCGATGCGTTCGCCGAATCCGACAACCAACTGCGCCAGTGTGAACCGCAACTGTGCACGGCCTACCCACAAGCGCTGGCGCGTGCCTTCGCCAACCCGGGGGGAAACAAAAAGGTTTCATCACCTTCGGTGGCCGAGGTGCAGTTCGACCAACTCGAACTGATGGATGAATCGGCGGTGATGACCAGCGTGGCGCTGGCGCGGGTGCAGCAGGTGGTGACGTTGGCGGTTGAAGCCAATCTGGCCGACCTCAATACCCTGATCAGCAGTGCGCTCGGATTCGGCACGGTGCAAGCCGATGCCAACGTGCTGCGGCCGGAGTCGTATGTCAACGCGCTCAAGGAAGTGGTGGAAGCTACGGCGGTCGAGTCCGCCATGCAATTGCAGTGGCTTAGTGCGATGTCTGGAGCGCTCGGCCGGGAATTAAGCACGCTGTACGCCGCGTTGATTCTCAAACTCCGTAAGGACGGCGTGGTTAGCGTGACCTACGCCATGCCGGTTCGTGCGGGTTCCAGCCATGGCGGTGGCGGTGGCGGTGGCCTGTCCCGTGCCAGAATTTTTCAGTCGCGAGGATCCGCCGCAGCCGATTACCCGAGGACCGCTGCGTCGGGGGTGCCGGTGCCACGCGCGGCGCCCCATCGCCCTGCCAAGCCGGTTGGTTCTGGCCGCAACCGCGACGATTCGCATCTGACGCTGGATAAATTGCGCAAGTTGCTTTCCGGTGAGTTGGCGCGGCCCGTTGTCGCACCGAGTTCGGGTAACCGGGTAGACGACTTTGCCGCACAGTTTGCGCAGCAGTTTGAAGATTCCGCCCTTTCGCCCGAGGGTCCGCAGTCGGAGTTTGAGCGCACGGTGCCTGCAGCGCTGGAAGCGCTCACCGAGATGAAGCAGGTGGACCGTGTCATGCGCAATCTGGAGCAGCGTCGGGTTGCCGGCGCGGCTGCAGAGACCTTGGATGCGGACACGGTGGAGGGCCAGCGCCTCGCCTTGCGCCGCACCGCCCGCGATGTGGCCCAGGCGCTCAGCCTGGAGGTGGTGACGCTGATGGTGGAAAACATGGCGCACGACGACCGACTGCTGGAGCCGGTGCGCGAAGTGATTCAGAACCTGGAGCCCGCGCTGTTGCGCCTGGCATTGGTGGACCCGCGCTTTTTCACCGACCGGCAGCATCCGGCCAGACGCCTGTTGCAGGAAGTGACGCACCACAGCATGGCCTATGAGTCACCTTCGTCGCCTGGTTTCCATGCGTTTCACCAGGGACTGCAGGCGGCCTTGACGCCCTTGTTCAAAGCCGGTATTGAGAATGCCGATGTGTTTGAGTTCACGCTGGATTTGCTGCAAGAGGAGTGGACACAGGCCGTTCGCGACAAGGAATACGACCGGGATGCTGCGGTTGAAGTGCTGCGGCACGCCGAAGCCCGTAACCTGCTCGCTGCCAAGGTGGCGCAAGGCATGCAGGCATTGCCCGAAGCCGAAAAGGCTCCCGAAGTGGTGATGGACTTTTTGTGTGGCCCCTGGTCGCAGGTGGTGGCGCAGGTGCGTATCCGGCAGGGAGCGGGTTCTGCGGATGCCGCAAAGTTTGAGGCGCTGGTGCCGTCCCTTTTGTGGAGTGCCCATCCGGAGCTGGCACGGGCCAATCCGGCCAAGCTGACCCGACTGGTGCCCAAATTGCTCCCGACCTTGCGCGAAGGGCTGGAGGCCATCAGCTACCCGTCGAAGCGAACCAACCAGTTCCTGGATGCTCTGATGGCGATCCACCAGATGGCCCTTCGGCCTACCGCGGTGCCGGCAGCGCAGCCGGCGGAGCCCGAAGCGCCAGCAGAACGCCACCGTGCCCACGAAGAAGACGATCCCTGGATTGGTCCGGCCGAGGCGGCCGCCTCCAACTTTGTGGAACTGCAAGATTCCCTGCAAACGCTGGAGTTTGCGCAAGAACCGATTGCGCCGGATTTTCAGATCGTGGTCGAGGAAGTGCGGCCGGCTGACACCGATATTCCGCTGGGTTCCTGGCTTGAGCTGTGGACCAATGACCAGTGGGTCCGTACGCAACTCACCTGGGCCAGCCCGCACGGGACGTTGTTTCTTTTCACCGGGGTTTTTGGCAACACCCAGTCCATGAGCCGGCGCTTGCGCGACAAGTTGTGGTCCACCGGCAAACTGCGTCTGGTATCGGGCCAACGCATTGTGGATGGCGCCCTCGATGCGGTGGCACAAACGGCCATGCGCAATAGTGTGGACAGTGTGTTCTAGCGAGGAGCGCAAGCATTGGCTGAAATACTCCTTTCTGCTAGTGTCCCGCTCGCCATTGCCGCGCTGTTTGTTGTTCTGATCTGGATTGCGCAGTACTTCCTCAGCGGAAGGGTGGTCCATTGGCACCAGAACATCGTTTTGTACCCTTGGCCCTTGGTGGCTTCCCTGTTGCTGATGGCTGCGGGCATATTGGCCACGGTGATTCACGCCAATGGGGCGCGGCAGGCAGCTTACGACGAGGCGCAAAACCGCTTTATGCACCAGGCCGAGCTGGTGGACAGCGATTTGCAGGAGCAGATGGCGGACCTCATTCAGCTTCTTCATGGCGTGCGCGGTTTGTTCTTGACGCAGCGCCATATCCAGCGCTCGGAGTTCCAAAATTTTGTCACCACCAACGATTTGCATCGCGGCTTCATGGGTGCGCGCGGGCTGGGCTATGTAGAACGCGTCCGGCGCGCCGCACTTCCGGGCTTTGTGGTGGCGCAGCGTGCAGCGGGTTGGCCCGACTTTCGGGTCAAAAGTGCGGGTGACGCGCCCGAACTTTTCATCGTCAAGGCGATCGAACCCAGTGAGGCCAATCAAGGGGCATTGGGCAATGACCTGGGTTTCGAGCCGGTGCGCCGGGCGGCTGCGGAGGCTGCCATGCTGTCCGGCAGGCAGGTGTTGTCCCAGCGCATTGCCTTGATTCAGGATGTACTCAAGCGCCCCTCCTTCCTGTTGATGCAACCGGTTTACGCCAACAAGGAAGTGCCCGTCGAAACGGCAGAGCGCCAGCGCAGCCTGCGCGGCTGGGCTTATGCCCCGCTGGTTTTCTCGGAGCTTTTGTCGACCGGCCCCATGTCGGCTGAGCGCCTGGTGAGCTTTCAGTTGTTTGATGGCCCTGAACTCAGTGCCAATACGCTGGTGTATGACAGCGAGTTGCCCAGCGGGGAAATTCAGTCGCCTGATAGCCTGACGCGCTACACGCACAGCGCGTTCTCGGTGGTGCGCCCGGTCTTGCTGGTGGACAAAGTGTTTTACCTGCGTGCCAGTTCGACGCCCGAGTTTGAGCGCTCGTACCAGCCCGAAGCCGCTCTGCAAACCGCCATGCAGGGTTCAGGCTTGAGCGTCATGATGGCGATGGTGTTGTGGCTGCTGATGGTTGGCCGTGCCCGCGCCCTGCATCTTGCGCATGGCATGACGCAAGACCTGGAGCGCCTGGCTGCGGTGGCGCGGCGTACTTCCAACGCGGTGTACTTTGCCGATACCGGCTGGAACATCACCTGGGTTAACGAAGGCTTTACCCGCATGTGTGGTTACGTCCCCGAGGAAGCGATTGGCCGCACACCGGGTTCGCTCTTGCACAGCCCGCTCACCGACCCAGCCGTCATCCAGAAGCTGGATGCGGCTGCCTATGCTGGCCAACACGTCAATGTGCAGGTGCAACAACGCAGCAAGGATGGCAGGGACTATTGGGCCGAGGTGGAGGTGGTTCCTGTGCGGGCCCGCAGTGGCGTCTTGACGGGCTATTTGTCGGTGCAGAGTGACATCACGGAAGAGGTGCGGGCCAAGACTGCACTGCTGCTTGAGAAAGAACGTGCGCAGAACATTTTGTCGGGCACGAACGTGGGGACCTGGGAAAGCAACCTGCTGACCGGCGAGCAACATTGGAACGAACGCTGGAACGGCATGATGGGCTTTACGCGCGAGGAGGTGCTGCCCGACCTGGATGCTTTCTGGCAGAAGCGCGTTCACCCGGCCGACCTCGAACGCCTGGACCGTGCCTTGGCCGATTGCATCAGCGGGCTGTCTGAAGGGTATTCGTGCGATGTGCGTGCGCTGCGCAAGGACGGCAGTTGGATGTGGATTCTGAGCCGGGCCAAGGTGATGTCGCGTAGCCGCGATGGCCATGTGGAATGGATCGGTGGCATCCATACGGACATTACCGATATCAAGAAAGTGGAACTCGAACTGCGCGAGATGGAGTCTTTCCTGGACCGCGCCGGGCGTATTGCCGGCGTCGGTGCCTGGCAGGTCGATTTCAAAACCCGCGAACTCACTTTCAGTGCCCAGACCTGTGTGATTCATGGCATGGCGCCCGGTTTTAAACCCACCATGGAAGTCGCGCTGAGTTTCTATCCGGAGGTGGAACAGCAGCGCTTGGTGGAGGCCATGGAGCGCGCCGAGCAACACGGGGAGTCGTGGGACCTGGTGGTGGAATTTCACAACGCCCAGGGCGAGCAGCGCTGGGTGCGCATTTACGCCGAGGTGGGGTTTGATGATTCGGGCCCGGTGCGCCTGGTCGGCGCGTTTCAGGATGTCACCAAGGACCACCTCGCGCAGGTCGAACTGGAGCGCAGCGGCGCCTTGTTGCGGGGCGCCATTGAGGCCATCAATGAAGCGTTCGTACTGTATGACCCGCAGGACCGCTTGGTGTTCTGCAACGACAAGTACAAGGCGATTTATGGTCGCACGGCCGACCTGATGGAGCCAGGCGTTAGCTTTGAAGCCTTGCTGCGGGCCGGCGCTGAGCGCGGTCAGTACGCCGAGGCTATCGAGAATGTGGAAGCCTGGGTTGCCCAGCGTATGGCGGCGCATCGGCAAGGCAATGTGACCATGGAGCAGCGCCTGGAAGATGGGCGCTGGCTCAAGATTTTGGAGCGCCGCATGCCCGACGGCCACATGGTCGGTTTTCGGGTCGATATCACCGAGCTCAAGCAGGCCACTGCGGCGGCCGAGTCGATCAGCGCGCAGCGCGGAGAAGAGCAGCGGCGATTGCAGAGCATTCTGGAAGGCACCCATGTGGGCACCTGGGAGTGGAACGTCCAAACCGGCAAGAGCTATTACAACGACCAATACGTTGGCATGCTGGGTTACACGCTGCAGGAACTGGAGCCGCTCGATTACGAAACCTGGAAGCGCTTGGTCCATCCGGACGATTTGAAGGCTGCAAGTCGGCACATGGAACGGCACTTGCGCGGTGACAGCGACGCGTATGCGGTGGAAATCCGCATGCAACACAAGTTGGGCCACTGGATGTGGGTGCTGGCCAAGGGCAAGCTGGCGGTGCGAACCCAGGACGGACAGCCGTTGTGGGTTTACGGCACGCACATGGATGTGACCGAGCGCAAGCTGGCCGAGCAGCGTCTGGCGCAGACCTCTGCGACCCTGCAAAACGTGCTGGATTCGGCAACGGCCGTTGGCGTCATGACGCAGGGCCTGGACAAGCAATTGCAGGTTTTCAACAAGGGCGCCGAGCTGTTGTTGGGATACCAGGCATCGGACGTGGTGGGACAGGCCGACACCAGCGCATTCTTTGAGCCCTCCGAAGTGCAAGCCCTGCGCGACAAGCTGGCCGGCGAAACGGGGCGAGAGCCGCTTCTGGAGGAAGTGTTTGACTATGTTTCCGGTCTACGGGAGCCGCAGGAGTGGACCCTGGTGCGCAAAGACGGAAGCCGGTTCCAGGCGAGCCTGATCTACTCGGCGCTGCGCGACGCGCAGGGCCAGTGGGTGGGCAATCTGGCGGTGGTCTCCGATATTTCCAAGCAGAAGGAATACGAGTCTTCCTTGCGCGAGGCCATGCGGCTGGCGGAGCAGTCGAGCGTGTCCAAGAGCCAGTTCCTGGCCAATATGAGCCACGAAATCCGCACTCCCATGAACGCCATCCTGGGCATGCTGCAACTGCTGCGCAATACCGCGCTCGATACCAGCCAGCGCGACTATGCCGAGAAGGCCTCGGGCGCCGCCCGGTCCCTGCTGGGCCTGCTGAACGACATTCTCGATTTCTCCAAGGTGGAAGCCGGCAAGATGCAGCTCAACCCGGAGCCCTTTGTGCTGGAGGAGTTGCTGGGCGATCTGTCGGTCATTCTGTCGTCGAATCTGGGCGGCAAGAACGTGGACCTGCTATTTGATGTGGACCCGGCCTTGCCCCGCGCGTTGATTGGCGATGCCATGCGCCTGAAACAGATTTTGATCAATCTGGGCGGCAACGCGGTCAAGTTCACCGAACAGGGGCAAGTGGTCATGCGCTGGACGCAGCGCGAACGCAGCCCCGGCAAGGTGCTGGTGGAAGTGGCCGTCAGCGACACCGGGATCGGCATAGCCCCCGAAAACCAGGCGCGCATTTTCAACGCCTTTACCCAGGCCGAGGCCAATACCACGCGGCGCTTTGGCGGCACCGGCCTGGGGCTGGTCATTTCGACCCGGCTGATCCGCTTGATGGGTGGCGAACTGGCACTGCAGAGCGCGCTGGGTCAGGGCAGCACCTTTAGCTTCACGCTGGAATTGGCAGTAGCAGACGAGGTTGGTAGCCATGCCGATCGGACGGCAGCAGGTGGGGGCGCGGGTACGGAAGTGCGGAACGTGCTGCTGGTGGATGACAACCCGGCAGCCTTGGCCAGCAGCGCTTCGATGATGCGTTCGCTGGGCTGGCAGGTGCAGGAAGCCGCCACGGCCGAGCAGGCGCTGGCGTTGTTAGGGGAGGTTCGCACCACGCCGCTGGACGCCGTGTTCGTGGATGACCATATGCCCGGGTCCGATGGCTGGGACATGCTGCGTAAAGTGCGTCGCCTGTTCGCCAAGCGTGCACCACCCAAGTTGATCTTGCTCAGTCGCCATAGCCGCGATGCGCTATCCCAGCGCACGGACCGTGAACAGGAGTTGCTGGACGGGCTGCTGGTCAAGCCGCTGACCGCATCGATGTTTGTGCAGTCGCTGGAGAAAGCCCGGACCGCAGCCGGCGCCAGCCGTCCGGTTGAGGCCAAGCCCCAGAGGCTGGAAGGCATGCGGGTGCTGCTGGTAGAAGACAACGCCATTAACCAGCAGGTAGCGCAGGAATTGTTGGCGGCTGAGGGCGCACAGATTCAACTGGCCGACAACGGCGCACTCGGACTGGACGCCTTACGCACTGCGCCGGTGCCCTTCCATGTGGTGCTGATGGACTTGCAAATGCCGGTGATGGACGGACTCACCGCAACGCGGCAACTGCGGCTCGATCCGAGGTTCACCAGTTTGCCGGTGATTGCCATGACTGCCAATGCCATGGGTTCCGATCGCGAGGAGTGCCTTCAGGCCGGCATGAACGACCATGTGGGCAAGCCCTTTGATTTGAACCAGTTGGTTCAAACCTTGATATTCCATACCCATTGGGCAGGTTCCGAAAATGGGTTGAGCATTGCCGCTGTGCGACCTAGTGCACCCCCGTCAGCGAGCGCAATTGATGTGGACCTGGCGCTCCATCGCATGGGCGGCAATGCCGTCTTGCTGCAGCGTTCGGTCGCGTCCTATATCAGCGATGCCAGAAAGCTGCCCGCTCGCCTGTTGCAACTGCTGCAAACATCCGACCCCGGCGGTTTCAAGCGTGAATTGCACGCGTTCAAGGGTTTGTCGGCCACGGTGGGGGCGCAGGCCTTGTCGCACCTTGCAGCGCAACTGGAAAAAGATAGCCAAAACCCGTCCACAGCCCCCGATTTGACCCAGGCGGTGGAACGTCTACAGGAATCAGTGGACCGGTACCTGCCCGAATTGGAGGCGGCGGTGGCCAAATTGGTGGACCAGCAGCCGGCGTCTGTAACCGATACCGCACCCGTCGTGATGACCGGGGGCAGCTTTGTTAAGCAGATGCGGGGCTTGTTGGCCGCGCTGCGGGCGTCTGACATGGGGGCTATGGAACTGCATGCCACCCTGCACCACAATCTGGGTCCGGACCATGCCAGCCTGATGCAGGATTTGGACGCCGCGATGGCCAACCTGGACTTTGAAGCGGCCGCCCGCGCCTGCGTGCACTGCCTGACCGAGTTTGACGCTTCCACACTTTAATTAACGATTTGTACTATGCAATCTACGGCTTCCTCCGCTACCACCAAGACCCTTAAGGTCTTGGTGGCCGAAGACAACATCATCAACCAACGGGTCGTTGTGGGGTTGCTGACCCAACTGGGCCATACCGGAATGGTGGTGAGTGACGGCGAAAAGGCGCTCAAGTGCCTGGCCAAGATCAAGGTCGATCTGGTGCTGATGGATGTGATGATGCCCAACATGGATGGTCTGCAGGCGCTGGCAGCCATACGCGCGCAGGAAGCGACCGGCGGGGGGCATTTACCCATCATCATGGCAACCGCCCATGATGAGCCGGGCGAAGCAGCGCGCTACAAGCGCGCCGGTGCCGACGGGTACCTGGCGAAGCCACTTGAATTGGACCGATTAAAGGCAGAAATCGCCCGTGTCTTGTCGTCGAGGTAATGTGTAATGGGTTTAATATTTGGCTAAATTAACAGGCTTGAATCCAAGCGGGGCGCTGGAAACACTATGAGTTTTGAATCTCCAAGGAAAAAAAGGGGAGGGTGGTTGGCACCAGGCATCAGCCTGATGCAGCGTTTGCGCATGCCGGTCAAGCTGGCGACGATGGCGGTGATGCTGGGTTTTCCACTGGTGGTCATGACCTACTTCCAGATGTCCACGCTGCGCTCAGACTATCTCATTGCAAGCCATGAAGTTGAAGGTGCGCAGGCGATCGACCTGATCACCGATGTCATCACCGATGTCCAGAAGTTGCGCATCGAATCGGTTCTCAGCAACCAGAGCGAATTTGCCAATGCCCGTGCCGGTACTTTGCAGGAACTCCAAGGCAATGTGAGCAAGGTGGATAGCTGGTTGGCACAGCATGCCGATGCGCAATGGGGCAAGATCTGGGCGGCCCAGCGTAGCAATTTGCAGGGTCTGCAGTCGGCCTCTCCCGCCAGCAGTCCGATGGCCGCGATGGACGCCCACACCCAATTGGTCGATGGTTTGCGCAAGCTGATCACCCGCGTTGGCGAAGAGTCGACCCTGGTGCTCGATCCCTTGGCAGAAACATTCTTCTTGCAAGACATCTTGACCCAGCGTGCCGTGGCATGGCTTGAGTCGGTCAGCACCGTGCGCGCTTTGGCCGCTTTGTGGCT
>CAKZJN010000072.1 GCA_936943465.1 uncultured Rhodoferax sp. | reverse complement strand
AGGTTCAATCTGACCCATGAAAAAACAGATCAAGATCGACTTCGTGTCCGACGTTTCCTGCCCCTGGTGCGCGATTGGCTTGCAGTCGCTGCAAACCGCACTGGACCAACTCGGCGGCGAACTCGACGCACAACTCACCTTTCAACCCTTTGAACTGAACCCGCAAATGGTCGCCGAGGGCGAAGACATTCTGGAACACCTGAGCCGCAAATACGGCTCCACACCGGCCCAGATGGAGGCGGCGCAGGACAACATCCGCAACCGGGGCGCTGCGCTGGGATTCACCTTCGCCATGGACAAGCGCGGCCGCATTTACAACACCTTTAACGCGCACCGGCTGCTGCATTGGGCTGGCGGCGAGGGAAAGCAGGTGGAACTCAAGAAGGCGTTGCTCAAGGCTTATTTCACCGACGGTGAAAACCCGAGCGACACGGCGGTGTTGGTGCGGGTGGCAGCGTCTGTGGGCCTAGATGCCGCCCATGCGCAAGCGATTCTGGACAGCGACGAATATGCCCAGGAAGTGCGCGAACACGAGCGCTTTTACCAACAACACGGAATTAACTCGGTACCAGCCATCATCTTGAATGACCAGCACCTGATCTCCGGCGGCCAGCCGCCCGAAGTATTCGCGCAGGCTTTGCGGCAGGTCGCGGGGATATAGAGCCCCCACGCTTGCCACTGCGTGTGCTGCGCTGCCCCCCAAGGGGGTGCGTTTCCCCTTGGGGCGGCCCGGCGGGTAAACCTCGCCCCCACGCTTGCCACTGCGTGTGCTGCGCTGCCCCCCGAGGGGCTAACCCGTTTTGGGGCGGCCCTGCGCCGGGTTGCTTAACGCAAGACGCTTAGCAGCCGGTCCAGCCCGCCGCTGTTGATCGCCACGTTGGCCTTCTCACGCACTGCCGGTTTGGCGTGGTAGGCAACGGACAGACCGGCCACGCCCATCATGGGCAGGTCGTTGGCGCCGTCGCCCATGGCAATGGTTTGTTTGGGGTCGATGCCCAATAGCGTTACCACTTCCAGCAGCGTGCGGCGTTTTTCGTTGCCGTCACAGATGTCGCCCCAGGGCTGATCCACCATGCGGCCGGTCAGCACGCCACAGGTCGGGCCGGCTTCCACTTCCAGCACGTTGGAGCGGGCAAAGTCGATGCCCAGGCGGTCGCGGATGCGGTCGGTAAAGAAGGTGAAGCCGCCGGACACCAGCAGCACTTTCATGCCTGCGGCCTTGCAGGCAGCAACCAACTCGGCCGCACCAGGGTTGAGTTGCAGGCGGCGGGTGTACACCTCTTCCATGTGGGCCACGGTCACGCCCTTGAGCAAAGCCACGCGCTTGCGCAGGCTGTCCTTGTAGTCGGTGATTTCGCCGCGCATGGCGGCTTCGGTAATGGCAGCCACTTCAGCCTTGCGGCCGGCGGCGTCGGCAATTTCGTCCACGCACTCGATGTTGATGAGGGTGGAGTCCATGTCAAACGCAATCAGCTTGAAGTCGCTGAGCTTTAGCGGGGCGGTGATGCCTTGCAGGACGAGGCCGGATTCGATTTCGGTGGCTTGGGTCATAAACGGAGTTGCTTCAATAATTTCTTGCTCAGGCTTTGGCGGCCTGGGCGGTAGGCGTACCCAAACTACGCAGCACATCGCGCACCATTTGCGCGCGGTCTTTCACTTCGGGCAGTTCGCGCTCGATGCGAAGTTTTTCGTTGCCGACCAGCTTGATGTGCTTGTTCTTCTGGATCAGCGCGATCACCCGCATCGGCTCAATCGGGGCATCCTTCTTGAAGTTGATGGTGATCACGCCGGGCGCCGCGTCCACCTTGACCACGCCGTAGGGCTTGGCAATCACGCGCAGGCGGTGCACATCGATCAGCGTTTGGGCCTGGGCCGGCAGTTTGCCGAAACGGTCCACGATCTCTTCAAGTAACGCGTCAATCTGGTCGGTGTTCTTGGCCGTAGCGAGCTTTTTATAGAAGCTCAGGCGCAGGTGCACATCGCCGCAGTAGTCGTCGGGCAACAGGGCGGGGGCGTGCAGGTTGATTTCGGTGTTGACGTTGAGCGGACTCAACAGGTCGGGCTCGATTCCGGCCTTCAGGCAACGCACTGCCTCGGACAGCATCTCGTTGTAAAGCTGAAAGCCCACTTCGAGCATGTTGCCGCTCTGGTTTTCGCCCAGCACTTCACCGGCTCCGCGAATCTCCAGGTCGTGCATGGCCAGATAAAAGCCGCTGCCCAGTTCTTCCATTTGCTGAATCGCGTCGAGTCGCTGCTGGGCGTGCTTGGTCAGGCCCTCAATGTCAGGCACCATCAAATAGGCATAGGCCTGGTGGTGGCTGCGCCCCACGCGCCCGCGCAACTGGTGCAACTGGGCCAGGCCGAACTTGTCGGCGCGGCTCATCACAATCGTATTGGCGGTGGGCACGTCAATGCCGGTTTCAATAATCGTGGAGCACAAGAGCAAGTTGCTGCGCTGGGCAATGAAGTCGCGCATCACCGCCTCAAGCTGCCGCTCGGGCATCTGGCCGTGGGCCACGGCAATGCGTGCTTCGGGCAGCAGTTCTTCGAGCTTGGCGCGGCGGTTCTCGATGGTCTCCACCTCGTTGTGCAGGAAGTAAACCTGCCCACCGCGTTTGAGTTCACGCAGCACGGCCTCGCGGATCACGCCATTGCCCTCGGTGCGCACAAAGGTCTTGATCGCCAGTCGGCGCTGCGGCGCGGTGGCAATCACGCTCAGGTCACGCAGGCCTTCCAGCGCCATGCCCAGCGTACGGGGAATGGGGGTGGCGGTGAGCGTGAGCACGTCCACTTCGGCGCGCAAGGCCTTCATGGCCTCTTTGTGGCGTACGCCGAAGCGGTGTTCCTCATCAATGATCAACAGGCCCAAGTCTTTGAAATGCGTGTTCTCGGAGAGCAGCTTGTGCGTACCCACCACGATGTCGATGGTGCCGTCGGCCACGCCCTTCAGTGCAGCGGTAATTTCCTTGCCTGAGCGAAACCGGCTCATCTCAGCAATCTTTACCGGCCATTTGCTGAAGCGGTCCACCAGCGTCTGGTAATGCTGCTCGGCCAGCAGCGTGGTGGGTGCCAGAAAGGCCACCTGCTTGCCGCCGGTCACCGCGACAAAGGCTGCGCGCAACGCGACTTCGGTCTTGCCAAAGCCCACATCGCCGCACACCAGCCGGTCCATTGGGCGCGGGCTGATCATGTCCTGTATGACGGCGTGGATGGCCGCCTTCTGATCGGCGGTTTCCTCAAAGCCGAAATCGTTGGCAAAGGTCTCGTAATCGCCCGGTGAGAAGCGGAACGCAAAGCCCTCGCGCGCGGCGCGACGGGCGTAAATGTTGAGCAGCTCGGCAGCCGAGTCGCGCACCTGCTCCGCCGCCTTGCGCTTGGCCTTTTCCCACTGGCCGGAGCCTAACTTGTGCAGCGGCGCCTCGTCAGCGCTAACGCCGGTGTAGCGGCTGATCAGTTGCAACTGGCTGACCGGCACATACAGCGTGGCCTGGTCGGCGTATTCCAGATGCAAAAACTCTTGCAACTCGGGCTCGCCCTGGGCATTTTTGTTGCCCAAGTCCATATTCACCAGACCCCGGTAGCGACCAATGCCGTGCGCCGAGTGCACCACCGGGTCACCCAGGTTCAGCTCGCTCAGGTCTTTGATCAGCGCCTCGACATCGCTGACCTGTTCCTGTTTTTTACGGCGGCGCGTGGTGGGGCCCGCGGCAAACAGTTCGGTCTCGGTGATGAGGTCAACACCGGCTTCCAGCCAGGCAAAGCCGACCGTCAGCGCGGCGGTGGCGATGCCCCACTTTTCCGAGCTGGCAATGAATTCCTGCAGCGAATCAAAGGCGGGCGGGTTGATCTGCGAGGCGCGCAAAAAGTCGAGCAGGCTTTCGCGCCGCCCATCGCTTTCGGCCAGCACCAGTTGGCGCTGCTGGGTGTTGCGGGCGTGCTGCTTGAGTTTGACCAGCGGATCGTCGGTGCCGCGCAGCGCTGCCATGGGCGGCAGGGCGCCGAATTCGGGGTAGGGCGAGTCTTCGGCTACCGGTGCTGATCCGTCAGCCTGGGCGGCTGGTGCCTTGATGGCCAATTGCGCATAGCCATTACACAGCGCATAAAACTGCTCGGTGCCCAGAAACAGACTCTCGGGTGGCAGTGCCGGGCGCTCGGGGTCGCCCTGCACCAGGCGGTAGCGGTCTTTGGTGTCTTGCCAGAAACGCTGGAAGGCCGGCTCCAGGTCGCCGTGCAGCACCACGGTGGCGTCCGTGCCCACGTAGTCAAACACGGTGGCGGTCTGCTCAAAGAACAGCGGCAGGTAATACTCGATACCGGCCGTGGCGACGCCATTGCCCATGTCCTTGTAGATGCGGCTCTTGGTCGGATCGCCATCCAGCAACTCGCGCCAGCGGCTGCGAAAGCGCGCGCGCGCGTCGTCGTCCATCGGGAACTCGCGCCCGGGTAGCAGGCGGATTTCGGGCACCGGGTAGAGGCTGCGCTGGCTGTCCGGGTCGAAGGTGCGGATGCTGTCGATTTCGTCGTCAAACAGGTCTACGCGGTAGGGCACGGCCGAGCCCATCGGGAACAAATCGATCAGGCCGCCGCGCACCGCGTATTCGCCGGGGCTGACCACCTGGGTCACATGGCTGTAGCCGGCCAGCGTGAGTTGCGCCTTGAGCTTGGCTTCGTCGAGTTTTTGCTTGACCTTGAATTCAAAGGTGTAGCCCGCCAGAAAGCGTGGCGGCGCGAGCCGGTACAACGCCGTGGTGGCCGGCACGATGATGACGTCGGCGCCGGTGTCTTTGTCACGCTGCGAGATGCGCCACAGCGTGGCCAAGCGTTCGCTGATCAGATCCTGGTGCGGGCTGAACGTGTCGTAGGGTAGCGTTTCCCAATCGGGGAACAACGCGCAACGCAAGGTGGGTGCGAAGAACGCGATTTCTTCGAGCAGGCGCTGGGCGTCGGTGGCGTCTGACGTGACAAGGGCCAGTGGCTTGCCACCGGCTTTTTCACGTTCACCCAAACGGGCCAGTAGGAGTGCGTCGGCAGAGCCCGCAGGGCGGGGCAGGGTGTAGCGTTTGCCGCTAAAGAGTTTCGGTAAATCCATGAATGGGTTCGATTTTAGAATGGGGCCGCAACTCTTCGCCGTTCATGCCCCAAACCACCCCCCATTCCGAAACCAGTTCCATCATTGCGCCCCGCATGTGGGCCCTGATTCCGTGCGCCGGTACCGGTTCGCGCTCGGGTGCAGCAGGCCCCAAACAGTACGAGGTGCTGGCAGGGAGGCCGCTGGTACTGCACACTTTGGGTGCATTTGCGGCGGTGACGCGCTTGGCGGACACGCTGGTGGTGGTTTCTCCGGGAGACACCTTTTTTGATGACCACGCCGAGGTAACGGTGGCCCCCTGCGGCGGTGCAACCCGGGCGCAAAGTGTGGCCAACGGACTTGCTGTGTTGTTGGCGGCGGGTGCCGATGCGACGGATTGGGTGCTGGTGCACGATGCAGCGCGCTGCCTGATTACGCCGGACCAGATCAATGCCCTGATCGATACCTGTG
>CAKZJN010000071.1 GCA_936943465.1 uncultured Rhodoferax sp. | reverse complement strand
ATCGATTTTTCGGGCCGCCCCGGACTGGTGATGGACGTGCCGTTCAAGAGCGGCATGATCGGCGCCTTTGACACGCAACTCACCCACGAGTTTTTCCAGGGCTTTGTGAACCATGCGCTGGTGACCCTGCACATTGACAACATCAAGGGCGAAAACGCCCATCACCAGGCCGAAACCGTGTTCAAAGCCTTTGCCCGTGCGCTGCGCGCAGCACTGGAGCTCGATCCGCGCTCTGCCGGGGTCATCCCGTCGACCAAGGGTTCGCTGTAATGAAGGCTGTGGCATGAAAAAGAAGGTCGCCGTAGTCGACTACGGCATGGGCAACTTGCGTTCGGTGACACAAGCCGTGATGCACGTAGCCTCTGAGGTGGGTGTGGATGTGGTCTGGGCGCGCACCGCGCAAGAGGTGATGGATGCCGAGCGGGTGGTGTTGCCAGGGCAGGGCGGCATGCGCGACTGCATGCACGACCTGCATGCCTGCGGCATGTTCGACGCCGTGATGCACGCGGCCGCCAACAAGCCGCTGATGGGCGTATGCGTGGGCATGCAAATGCTGCTGGACCACAGCGAGGAACTCGATACGGCCTGCCTGGGGCTGATTCCTGGCAATGTGGTCAAGTTCGATCTGGCCGGCCAGAAACAGCCGGACGGCAGCCGCTACAAGGTGCCTCAAATGGGCTGGAACCAGGTCTGGCAGACCGCCCACGGGGTGTCGCGCCACCCGGTTTGGGGGGATGTGCCCGACGGCAGTTACTTCTATTTCGTGCACAGTTACTACGCCCGACCGTCTGATATCCGCCACAGCGTGGGTGAAACGGACTATGGACAGCGCTTTTCTTCCGCGATTGCACGCGATAATATTTTCGCTACCCAATTCCACCCCGAAAAAAGCGCAGAGCACGGCCTCTCTCTTTACCGCAACTTCCTTCACTGGAACCCCTGATTTCTTCCCTCGGCAAAAACCGCCATCATGCTGCTCATCCCCGCGATTGACCTGAAAGACGGTCACTGTGTTCGCCTCAAACAAGGCGATATGGATCAAACAACCACCTTTGGAGAAGACCCGGCCGTCATGGCCCGCAGTTGGGTCGACAAGGGAGCCAGACGCCTGCACCTGGTGGATCTGAACGGCGCGTTTGCCGGTCATCCCAAGAATGAGGCGGCGATCCGCAAGATTCTCAAAAACGTGGGCAGCGAAGTGGATGTGCAGCTCGGTGGCGGCATCCGCGATCTGGACACGATTGAGCGCTACCTGGATGCGGGCCTTCGCTACGTGATCATTGGCACGGCCGCCGTCAAGAACCCGGGTTTCTTGCAGGATGCCTGCACCGCCTTCGGTGGCCACATCATCGTCGGGCTGGACGCGCGCGATGGCAAGGTTGCCACCGACGGCTGGAGCAAACTGACCCGCCACGACGTGGTCGATTTGGGCAAGAAGTTTGAAGACTACGGCGTCGAGTCCATCATTTATACCGACATCGGCCGCGACGGCATGCTGAGTGGCATCAACGTGGAAGCCACCGTCAAGCTGGCGCAGGCGCTCACCATTCCCGTCATCGCTTCCGGCGGCCTGTCCAACATGGCCGACATCGAGGCGTTGTGCGCCGTGGAAGACGAAGGCGTTGAAGGCGTGATCTGCGGCCGGGCGATTTACACCGGCGATCTGGACTTTGCAAAAGCCCAAGAGCGCGCTGACGAGTTGAACGGATGATGGGTTTTTGCCACCGGGCCGTCTCACAGCGAAACGCGGCCCACTTTGGGGGCACTTATGCTGGCTAAGCGCATCATCCCTTGCCTGGACGTAACGGGTGGACGCGTCGTCAAGGGCGTCAACTTTGTCGAATTGCGCGACGCTGGCGATCCGGTAGAAATCGCCGCCCGCTACAACGAGCAGGGCGCCGATGAACTCACTTTTCTGGACATCACGGCCACCAGCGACGGCCGTGACCTGATCCTGCACATCATTGAGGACGTGGCGTCTCAGGTATTTATTCCCCTGACGGTGGGCGGTGGAGTCCGCACAGTGGACGATGTGCGCCGCCTGCTCAACGCCGGCGCGGACAAAACCAGTTTCAATTCGGCAGCCATTTCCAACCCGCAGGTGATTGAAGACGCCGCGCTCAAGTACGGTAGCCAGTGCATTGTGGTGGCGATCGATGCCAAACGCCGCACCGAAGAAGATGCGCGACGGCTGGTGGATGGCCGTCCGATTGGGCCTGGCTGGGACGTGTACAGCCATGGCGGGCGCAAAAACACCGGGCTCGACGCTGTGTTGTGGGCGACCGAGATGGCGCGGCGTGGAGCCGGCGAGATCTTGCTGACCAGCATGGACCGTGATGGCACCAAGTCGGGGTTCGATCTGAATTTGACCCGAGCCGTGGCCGATGCGGTAGCGGTGCCAGTCATCGCTTCGGGCGGTGTGGGCAATCTGGACCACCTGGCCGATGGCGTGCAACAGGGCGGCGCCGATGCCGTGCTGGCTGCCAGCATCTTTCACTACGGCGAATACACCGTAGCGCAGGCCAAGGCGCGGATGGCTGAACGCGGCATTCCGATTCGGCTGTGAACAGCCACCCCCTATCAGCATGGCGCACTGCGTGTCGCCAGGCTGTTTCCCCCCCCTGAAGGGGGACGCCATCAGCGGCCCGGCTAAGCCGCTTCCACGGTAGCCCTGATATTTTTGGGCACTTCGCTTCGTTTCGTTTTTTCAAATATTGGACAATCTTGGCTATGAATTGGTTAGACGAAGTCAAATGGGATGCGCAGGGGCTGGTGCCGGTGATTGCGCAGGAACTGGGCAGCAAGGA
>CAKZJN010000070.1 GCA_936943465.1 uncultured Rhodoferax sp. | reverse complement strand
GCCGGCTGCCGCTGCAGCATGGCCAAGGTTTCGGCCACGGTTTTGCGGAGTTCCCGGCGGTCGCAGATGAAGTCCACCGCGCCCTTGGTCTGCAGGAACTCGGCACGCTGAAAGCCTTCGGGCAGCGTCACGCGCACGGTGGATTCAATCACGCGCGGTCCGGCAAAGCCGATCAGGGCCTTGGGTTCGGCAATCACCACATCGCCCAGGAACGCAAAGCCCGCGCTCACGCCACCCATGGTCGGGTCGGTCAGCACACTGATGTAGGGCAATCCTTTTTTCGCCAAACGGGTCAGCGCCGCATTGGTCTTGGCCATTTGCATGAGCGATAGCAGGCCTTCCTGCATGCGCGCACCGCCGGTGGCGGTAAAGCAGACGAAGGGGACTTTTTGCTCAATCGCAGATTCGACGCCGCGCACAAAGCGTTCGCCCACCACCGAGCCCATGCTGCCACCCATGAATTCAAATTCAAAGCAGGCCGCCACCAGGCTCACGCCATGCACGGCGCCGCCCATGACCACCAGTGCGTCAGTCTCGCCCGTGTTTTCCAGGGCTTCTTTCAGACGCTCGGGGTACTTGCGACTGTCCTTGAACTTGAGCGCGTCGACCGGCAGCACTTCCTGTCCAATCTCGAAGCGGCCTTCGTTGTCCAGAAAGGCATTCAGACGGGCACGGGCGCCAATGCGGTGGTGGTGGCCGCAACCGGGGCAGACATTCTGGTTCTGTTCCAGATCGGTCTTGTAGAGCACCGCCTCGCAGCTCGGGCACTTGATCCACAAACCTTCGGGCACGCTGCGACGCTCGGTCGGGTCGGTGTGCTGAATCTTCGGGGGCAGTAGTTTTTCAAGCCAGCTCATGCTTTTCTTCCTTGGGCAGTGCTAAAAGTGCATCCTATTATGGCCGATGCAGGCTTGGCGGCCAGGGTGGCAGGAGCCGCCTTCTACCGCCGCAGGGCTTAGCGGGTGCGGGCCAACAAGGCGGCCCGGCGCACCACGCCGTTCAGTAAATCCTCTGCCTGTTGGCGTGCCGGCGTGCTGGGGGGGGGGCTTCTCCAGGCAAAGACCACTTGCGTCGGGGTATTTCGGCGCACGTACAGGGCGACCGCCAGTGGGCACAGGGCAATTTGGGTGGGGTCTTCGTGGCTCATCGCATGTGCCAACCGGGCGGAGCAGAACAGCACGACCCTGGCATGGAGGTAAACGCTGGGGGCACCACCTGGGGCCAGCTTGGTGGTTCGATCCAGCATCTCACCAAACTGCTGCACGGATGCCACCACGTAACCGTCGCCCTCAATGGTTTCTACCAGTGACTCATAGGCCAGTTCAAACGGACTGTCATTTACCACCAAGGTCTGAATACCCTGTCCCGAAGCGGCAGACAACGCGCCCAGACTCAGGCCAAGCGCCAGGGCGGGCTTGCGCAGGTAGCGGGCCAGCCACGGGTACAGTCCAGTAGCCGTTGCAAGCAGAGCGGCCCAAGCCCATCCCAAGTCTGCATTCATGGTGGGAAGGTGGCGCATCAATACCGTGGCTTGGGCGGGGCAGGTTGGGGCATGGCCTTGCCTAGTACGGCGTCTTCCATCTCAGGGTAGAGGTGCTCCACGGAGCGGCGGAATTCGCTATGGGCCAGGGGCACATCGGCAAACTCTGCGGGGAGGGGGTGACGCATGAGTTCAACCATATCCATGCCGGCTTTTGCAGCGTCTTGCAGCGTGCCGCGCAACCACAGCAGCCAGCGGCGGGTACGGACGATTGGCGCAGCGTCGGTAGCTGGTTCGCCGTGGCCGGGTACCAGTAGTTTGAACCCCGGTTCCTTGGTAATGGATTCCATTTGGTCCAGCGCACCCAGCCACTCGGCAATGTCGGCATGGGGCGTGGTGGGCGCGCGCAGGTTGAACACCAGGTCGCCGGTAAAGAGTACACCGCTGGCGGGCTCGTACACCGCCAGGTCTGCCCCGGTGTGGCCGGCAGCAGCAATGAGGCGCAGATTCAGCCCTCCAACCGCCAAGGGGCCTGCTGCAAGATTGCGGTTGGGCGCCAGTGCTTCAGTGCCCAGCATCCAGTCACCGCTCATGCGGTATAGGTTCTCTGCAAAGGAATTGCCATCGCGGTGGATGCTTTGCGTCGTTGCGGGCAGGGCGCCAATGGGCGCGTCCTTGTAGGCCTGGTTGCCCAGAAAGTGGTCCGGGTGGTGGTGGGTGTCCACCACCAGGGCGATGGGCTTGCCCGGTGCCAGGGCCTCGATGGCCTTGCGAGCCTGCTGGCCATAGCGCAGCGAGGGTCCACTGTCGATCACCACGACGCCGCTGGGGCCGATGAAAAAGCCGGTGTTGACGATGTTGGCGCCATTGTTGCGGTCAAAGTCTTCCGTACGGCCGATCAGGGCATAGGCATGGTCGGCGAGCTTGCGGGGTTGCAGGCGGTAGTCCATATCGGCTGCGTGGGCCACATTAGCTGCCAGTAGCGTATGGATGGCGGTGCCCACAACGATTAGAACCGCGCGGAGAGGATGGCGCTGCATGGTGGGCCTCATGGCGCGATGGTGGATGCCACCGGGTTGCCGTTGTTGTCGCGCCCACTGACCACCACCGGGCCGCTGCCACTGGCGCGTTCCAGCGTGAAGACGGGGTTCTCGCTTACCGGCTCAAAGGGCTTGACCCGCATCAGCAGTTCTTGGGTGGCGGCATCGCGGAACTCCAGGTTTTCCAGGAAGAAGGCGGGGATGCCCGACACCAGACCCGTATCCATGGGGTGGACGATGCGCATGCGCATGCGCCCCGCGTTGGGTCCCTCGCTCCACTGGCGACCGCTCACATCATTGAGCTGGGTGAGCCAGGCCGGGTTGGCCGAGCCGAACGAGGGCGCGGTGCAACCGCCCCCTGCCGTATTGACCCAGGTACCGCCCAGGTGCCAAACGCCATCGGCAGTGCGTGCTGCGGCGCGCACGGGCGTGGACTGCTGCAGCTTGATTCGAAATGAGAGCTTGGCCTTGGCCGCCTGCGGGTAAAAGCGCAGTACCTCGACGATGGGGTTGAGGTCTGCAAACACCACCACCTCTTGCACACCTTGTAAGGCCGATGCGTCCACACTGATGGGTACTTGCAGCGGGTTCTCGGCCGTCACCGGCGCCTGTACCTGGACCGGGTCGTCAAACACCACGGTCGCGCCACTGAAGAATTGGCGGCGCAAGTCTTTCCAGCGCACGGACTTCAGTGGGTCTTCATCGGAAATCGACGGGTTGGCGGGTGCCGCCCAGGAGGAACTGCTGGCCCATGGCACCAAGCACAGGCAGGCCAGTACCAGCCATTGCACCAGAAAGTGCACCCGCCACCTTGTCCAACCCTGTGGTTGGGTGCGTGGCAAGGCGCCAGCCATAGGCGGACTGTTTCGCATGGCAGTAGGTTTTGGGCTGACCCATGGTTGTGCCCGGGTTTCGGTGCGTGCTCCGCTCATGGTTGCTTCTCTTTCTTGTGTAATGGGGGCGGTGTCTCCAGCCCGGCATTGTCCCCAAAAGGGACAGGGCCGCAGCGTAAAGCCATTGCAAGCAATCCACGTACCTGACATACCCTGATTTATGTGACCTAAGTCACAGAAGTGCCCACAGCCCGCACGGGCACGGGGGTGAACCCCGTCACTTCGATGCGCCGGGGCGCAAAGCGACGCCCTTGTTCATAGCCTGAGCCAATGGGAGGCGGATTTGGCTCTGTTCCACCCAGAGGAAGCGTTCCACTTTGGAACGCGTGGTCCCCAATGGAGGCAAGGCACTACCAGCCCAATGGCCCCTGGCATAAACATGCCATTGAGGTGGCTGTGGGCGCCGCAACAGGCGAACAGCGGCTACCGACAGCCAAGCATCAAGCGTCCAGCGCCTGCCGGATTTCCGCCAGAAAGCCCTGCGCCGTGGCCGCTACGCGTTCGCGCGGTTGGTCTTCCAGCAACTGAATGATCTTGCTGCCAATCACCACGGCGTCCGCCACCTTGGAGATGGTGCGAGCGGTAGCCGCATCGCGAATGCCAAAGCCCACGCCCACCGGCACGCTGATGTGGCTGCGAATGCGGGGCAGCATGGCTTCTACCGCATCCGTATCCAGTGCGCCCGACCCTGTGACGCCCTTGAGCGACACGTAATACACATAGCCGCTGGCCACGCGGGCCACCTGCTGCATACGGGTGTCGGTGCTGGTGGGGGCCAGCAGGAAGATCAGGTCCATCTGGTTTGCGCGCAAATCCGCAGCAAACGCCTCGCATTCTTCCGGCGGGTAGTCCACGATCAGCACACCGTCCACGCCTGCAGCGGCGGCATCGCGCACAAACGGGCTGGCGCTGGAG
>CAKZJN010000069.1 GCA_936943465.1 uncultured Rhodoferax sp. | reverse complement strand
GGCAAGCTGGTGTCGGAGATGGTGCACGTCACCAAGACCTTTGCAGGCACCGATGGCACATCGGCGCGCACCATCGTGCGCGACTTCTCCACCACCGTGCTGCGTGGCGACAAGATTGGCCTGCTGGGCCCCAACGGCGCCGGCAAAACGACGCTGCTCAAACTCATATTGGGTGAAATCCAGCCCGACCCGGCACCCGCCAACGCGCCCGCGCCCGAACCGGGCCACAGCCCCTGGGGCACGGTGCGCCTGGGTGCCAACGTCACCGTGGCGTACTTCGACCAGATGCGCAACGCCCTGGACCTGGACGCCACGCTGGAGGACTTCATCAGCCCCGGCTCCGAGTGGATCGAGATCGGCAACCAGCGCAAGCACGTCAAGAGCTACCTGGGCGATTTCTTGTTCTCGCCGGCGCGCGCCAATTCGCCGGTGCGCTCGCTGAGCGGTGGCGAGCGCAACCGCCTGTTGCTGGCACGCCTGTTCGCCCGCCCCGCCAATGTGCTGGTGCTGGACGAGCCGACCAACGACCTCGATATCGACACGCTGGAACTGCTGGAAGACCTGCTGCAAAACTACGACGGCACGGTGTTTCTGGTCAGCCACGACCGTACCTTCCTGGACAACGTGGTCACCAGCACGATTGCGTTTGAGGGCGATGCACGCTGGCGCGAATACGAAGGTGGCGTGAGCGACTGGCTGACGCAGAGCAAGCGCGCCAACGAGATTGCCCAGGCCAAGGGACAAAAGGGTGCGTCACCCTTCAACTACGGTCGCGATCAGGCTACCAAACCGAGCGCCGCAGCGGTGGCTACCCCGCTGGCTGAGCCTGCCGCCAAAGCGCCTGCCACGCCAGCGGCTCCAGCGGCCAAGGCCCGCAAACTGAGCTTCAAGGAGCAACGCGAACTCGACGGTCTGCCGGACCGCATCGCTTCGCTGGAAGCCGAACAAAAAGACATCACGGAGCAGTTGGCCGACGGCAGCCTGTTTGCCACCGACAACGCCAAAGCGCTGGCACTGACCAACCGCAACGCGCAAATTGACGAAGAATTGATGCACGCGCTGGAGCGCTGGGAAGAACTCGGCGCCGGCGCTTAAGGCGAGGGCCGCTTAGTGCGGCCCGTCCTTTAAACGCCCAGAAAACCGGCCAGCGCGTCGCTGGTCGCCACCGTCTCGGCGTCGCCCCCCAGCACCACCTGACCCTTTTGCAGCACCAGCGCCTGGTCGCTGTGTGCCAGCACCTTGCGGTAGTCGCGGTCCACGATCAGGGTGGCGATGCCGCTCTTGCGGATCTCGCCGATCACGCGCCAGATTTCGTTCACGATCAGCGGTGCCAGACCCTCGGTGGCTTCGTCCAGGATGATCAGTTCGGGGTGCGTCATCAGCGCGCGGCCAATGGAAAGCATCTGCTGTTCGCCGCCCGATAGTTGCGCACCCAGGTTGGTGAGGCGTTCTTTCAGGCGGGGGAAGGTTTCCATCACCCGATCAAAGGTCCACTCCCGCCGTCCATCGCGCCCGGGGCGGGCCGCCATGATCAGGTTCTCGCGCACACTCAAATTCGGGAACACGCCCCGGCCCTCGGGCACATAGGCCACACCCAGGCGCGCCACCTCGTAGGGCTTGGCCTTGGACATGTCCTGACCAAACAGGTTGATGTGCCCGTCGCGCTGCGCCACATGACCGAGCAGGGTGCGAATCAGCGTGCTCTTGCCCATGCCGTTGCGGCCCAGCAGGCCCATGGTTTCGCCGCGGCCGATACGCACATCCACGCCGTGCAGCACATGGCTGGAGCCGTACCAGGCGTGCAGGCCTTTTGCTTCAAGAATGGGTTCCACAGAAGTCATTCAATGTTCCCCGAGGTAGGCAATTTGCACCTGCCGGTTGGTCTTGATGGCATCGGGTGCGTCGGTGGCAATCACGCTGCCGTTGACCATCACCGTAATCCGGTCGGCAATGCGGAACACGGCGTCCATGTCGTGCTCCACCAGCAGGATGGCGTGCTCGGCCTTGAGGGCGTCGAGCAGCATCAGCATGCGGTCGGTTTCTTCGGCACCCATGCCGGCCAGCGGCTCATCCAGCAACAGCACCTGCGGCTTAGTGGCCAGGCACATGGCGATTTCCAACTGGCGCTTCTGGCCGTGCGAGAGCAGCCCGGCCTGCAGGTTCTGCAAATCGGTCAGGCCGCTGCGCGCCACCACATCGGCGGCAATCGTGGTGCTGACCTTGCAGGCCGCAGCACTTTGCCACCACTGCCAGGGCCGTTGGTGCGTGGCCTGTGCCGCAAGGCGGCAGTTCTCAAACACAGTAAACGTCGGATAGATGGTGTTGCGCTGGTAGCTGCGGCCCAGACCGGCGCGGGCGCGCTTGGGTTGCTGCCACTGCGTCACGTCGTGGCCGAGCAATTCGACCGAACCCTCGGAGGGCGGAAACTCGCCGGACAGGATGTTGATCAGGGTGGACTTGCCCGCGCCGTTGGTGCCGATGACGGCATGCACCTGGCCGCGTGCGAGTTCCACATTCACCTGGTTGAGCGCCACCAGGCCGCCCCAGCGGCGGGTGATGTTTTTGCCGCGCAATAAGATTTCGCCGTTCACTCGGTCACCCCCCGGTTCTTGCCGCCCATCAGCCGCGCCTTGATCTGCCCCGGCAGGCCCACCAGGCCATCCGGCAGAAACACCACGCTGGCAATAATGGCCAGGCCCAGCCCCAGATGCCAGTGCTTGGCAAAAGTGCCAAAGATGGCCTCGGACTTGAACAATTCCTGCAGCAGGGCAAATGCAAACGCGCCAATCAGCGCGCCGCGCAAGTGGCCGATGCCGCCCAGAATGATCATGATCAGCACCGCACCCGAGAGGTGCCAGCTCATCATCTCGGGGTTCACAAAACCGTCCTTCACCGCGAACAAAAAGCCCGCCAGCCCGGCGATGCCACCCGAAATGGTGAAGGCCGCCAGCTTGTACGGGTAGGTCGAAAAACCGGTGGCGCGCATGCGCTGCTCATTGACCCGGATGCCTGCCAGCGCGCGGCCAAAGCGCGAACGGTTCAGCACCGCCAGCCCGCCAAAAACCAGCAGCAGGCAGGCCAGCGTAAAGCCGTAGAGCGCTCCCGCCTTGTCGAGGTCGAGCGCGGTGCCCAGCACCGGCTTCATCATCAGGTAAATGCCATCGGTGCCGCCGCCCAGGGGCGTATCGTGCACCACGTAATAGGCCATCTGCGCAAACGCCAGCGTCACCATGATGAAGTACACGCCCTTGGTACGTAGCGAGAGCGAGCCCACCACCAGCGCATAGGCCGCAGCAGCCACCACGCAGGCCGGCAGCAGCCAGGCAATCGACGGGGCATCGCTTTGCGGCGACAACAGCACCGTGGCGTAGGCCCCGATGCCAAAAAACGCCGCCTGCCCGAAGCACACCAGCCCGGTCGCGCCGACCAGCAACTCCAGGCTCAGGGCAAAGATGGCATAGACCATGATCTTGGTGACAAAGTCGATGCCGTAGTTACCCGCCACCAGCGGGAACAAGGCCAGCAGCCCGAAGCAGGCTGCGACAAAGAGGGTGCGTGAATGCGTCATGTCATGCCGCCTTGAACAAGCCGTCGGGCTTCCACAAAAGTATCAAAGCCATCATCACGTAGACCAGCACGCCGGCCGCTTGCGGCAGCAGCACCTTGCCAAAGGTGTCCACCACGCCGATCAAGAGGGCGGCCAGCAGCGCACCGCGAATCGAGCCGATGCCGCCGATCACCACCACCACAAAACAGATGATCAGCACCGTGTCGCCCATGCCCGGATAGACCGACGACACGGGTGCAGCCACCATGCCGGCCAGCACGGCAATCGCCATACCGGCGGCAAACACCACGCGGTACAAAAACTTGATGTCCACGCCCAGCGACTGCACCATCTCGCGGTTGGCGCTGCCGGCACGAATCATCATGCCCAGACGGGTGCGGGTGAACACGACATACATGCCCAGCGCCAGCGCCACGCAAACGCCCGAGATAAACAGCCGGTACACCGGGTAGGTCATCATCTCGCCCAGTGGGAGCGTGCCGGCCAGAAAGGCAGGCACCTCGACGCCGTGGACATCGTCGCCCACCAGCAGGCTGCGCAGTTCTTCAAACACCAGAATCAGCCCGTAAGTCATGAGCACCTGCTGCAGGTGCTCACGGGTATACAAAAAGCTGAAGAACGCCCACTCCAGCACATAACCCAGAATCACCGCCAGCACCACGCCGACCAGCAGCGTGGCAAAAAAGCCCCCGCCAAAGGTGCTCGCCACGATGGGAGCCAGCGCATACGCCATGTACGCCCCCATCATGTAGAAGCTGCCATGCGCCAGGTTGATCACCCCCATGATCCCGAAAATCAGCGTCAACCCCGACGCCACCAGAAACAGCAGCAAGCCGTACTGCAGCGCGTTCAGACACTGGATAAGAAAGGTTGCGAGATCCATGGTCAATCAATCAAGGAAACGAAAAGTAACTGAACCGGCGCGCAGTGCACCCACCGCCAGAAATGCCGTGGAACCGGCTTAGCCGGTCCACTGGCATTGCCCCCTGCAAGGGGGAAAGCGAAGCGACACGCAGTGCGCGTAGCCGGGGGGTGTGCCTACATCTTGCAACCACGAGCCGGGTCGGCGAGTGCCTTGGAGGCCACGCCAACCAGCTTGTTTTCCTTGCCCACCACCTGGCGCAGGTAGATGTCCTGCACCGGGTTGTGTGCCTTGGACAGCGAGAAGGTGCCACGCGGGCTGTCGATCTTGGCGGCCTCCACGGCCTTGGCAAACTCCGCCTTCTTGGAGGTGTCGCCGTTCACGGCCTTCAAGCCGATGCCCAGAATCTGCGCCGCGTCATAGCCCTGCACCGCGTACACGTCGGGCTGCAGCTTGTAAGTCTTGGCATAGGCCAGGCGGAAGGTTTTGTCCTTGGCGATTTCCATGCTGTCGGCATAGTGCAGCGCGGTGAACAGGCCTTCGGCATCGGCACCCTGCGCATCCAGCGTGCCGTCGGTCAGGAAGCCCGAGCCATACAGCGGAATGGTTTTCTTCAGGCCGGCTGCGGCATAGTCCTTCACAAACTTCACGGCGCCACCACCGGCAAAGAAGGTGAACACGGCGTCAGGCTTGGTGGCTGCAATATCGGTCAGCAGCGCCTGGAATTCCACATTGGGGAAGGGCAGATTCAGCTCTTTCACGACGGTGCCGCCACCCTTCTCGAAGGCTTCCTTGAAGCCCTTGACCGACTCGTCACCGGCGGCGTACTTCCAGGTAATGGTGGCAACCTTCTTGATGCCCTTCTTGGCCATCACTTCGCCCATGGCGTAGCCGGGTTGCCAGTTGGAGAAAGAGCTGCGGAAGATGTTAGGTGCGCACATGGGGCCGGTCACGGCATCGGCACCGGCATTCGGCACGATCAGGAGCGTGCCGCTTTCCTTGGCCACCTTGGCCATGGCCATGGCCACACCGGAGTGCACCGTGCCAATCAGCACATCGACGTTGTCGCGCTTGACCAGTTTGTTCACGTTGTCGGTGGCTTTGGAGGGATCGGACTCATCGTCCACCTTCACAAATTCCACTTCGCGGCCGGCAATCTTGCCGCCTTGCTCGGTCACATACAGCTTGAAGCCGTTTTCAATCGCGTTGCCCAATGCGGCAAAGGTGCCGGTGTAGGGCAGCATCAGGCCGACCTTGAGCTTGGCGCCAGCCTGCGCGAAGGCAGCGGTGGAAAGAACAGCGGCTGCGGCAGCAACCAGGGTGGTGCGGAAAAGGGTACGGGTTGTTTTCATGGTCTGTCTCCTAACGTTGTTGTTGAAAAAAATGGCGGGCCGCTTCGATCAGGCGGTCTCTCTGGTCGCGGTGCGGCGAGTGTCCGCAGCCGGCCAATTCCACGACTTGGCATTGTGGCGCGACTCGGGCAATTCCGCGCACCTGTTCCAGCGTTCCGTACTCATCGTTTACCCCCTGTACCGCCAGCAGCGGGCAGGTGATGGAAGCCAATTCGGCGTCGATATGCCAGGAACGAAAGTCCGGATGCAGCCAGATGTCGTTCCAGCCCCAAAAGGCCGAATCGGGGTCGGCGTGGTGGCGCGCCAGCTTCTGGCGCAGGTCGGTTTGCAGGTACTGGATGCGGGTCTGGGCGATGCTGGCAACCGACACGTCTTCCACCAGAATGTGCGGCGCCATGGCGATGACACCGCTAATCCGGGAGGGAAAACTGGCGGCGTAAAGCAAGGCAATCGAGCCGCCGTCGCTGTGGCCAAACAGCCAGAGCCGGTCTTTGACGGTATCCACCCCCAATGCGTCCAGCAGCGCGGGCAATACCTCGCGGGCCTGCCGGTGCATAAAGTCCGGCGCCCAGTGTTCGTCCTGGTCGCGCGGGGTGGATTGCCCGTAGCCGGGGCGCGAATACACCAGCCCGCGGCAACCCAAGGCCTCGCACAGGGCAGCCGGAAAGTCCCGCCACATGGAAAGCGAACCCAAACCTTCGTGCAGAAACACCATCAGCGGCGCGCTGGCGTCCTCCGCACGCAGCCATTGGTGCTCGATGCGCACACGGCGCCCGCCCCAGTTCAGCTCCACCATTTGAGGGATGGTTGAGCTGGTCTGTGGCGCGGCGGCAGGGCTTGCCATCACCGCGCTCATGTGCCGGAGGTCTCCTGGTCGCGCAGCTTGAAGCGCTGAATCTTGCCGGTGGCCGTTTTGGGCAGGTCACGCACAAACTCGATCTGGCGCGGGTATTTGTAGGGTGCGAGCTTGTCCTTTACAAAGGCCTTGAGCTCGTCAGCAGTCGCCACAGCGCCGTCCTTGAGCACCACAAAGGCCTTGGTCTTGGTCAGGCCTTCGCCGTCGGGCACGCCGATCACGGCGGCTTCCAGCACGGCGTTGTGCTGCACCAGCGTGGCTTCGACTTCAAAGGGCGACACGTAGATGCCGCTGACTTTGAGCATGTCGTCGCTGCGGCCGCCGTAGGTGTAGCTGCCGTCCTCGTTGCGCACGTATTTGTCGCCGCTCTTGGTCCAGCCGCCCTGGAAGGTTTCGCGCGTCTTGGCGCGGTTGCCCCAGTACATCATGGCCGCCGAGGGGCCGTGGATATACAGGTCGCCCGGTTCACCATCGGCCACCGCGCTGCCATCGTCGCCACGCAGCTCAATGTCGTAACCCGGCACCGGCCAGCCGGTGGTGCCGTAGCGCACGCGCTCGGGGGTGTTGCTCAAGAAGATGTGCAGCATTTCGGTGGAGCCAATGCCGTCCACGATATCCACGCCAAAGTGCGCCTTGAACTTCTGCCCCAGTTCGGCCGGAAGGGCCTCGCCGGCAGAGGACACCAGACGCAAATTCACATCGCCGCGCGTTGGCAGGTTGGGGTGGGCCAACATGCCAGCAAAGCCGGTAGGCGCGCCGTAGAACACGGTGGGTTTTTGTCCGCCCACTTCGCCTAGCCAGCGCTTGAAGGTGGCGTCCGGCGTCGGGCGCTCGCCCAT
>CAKZJN010000068.1 GCA_936943465.1 uncultured Rhodoferax sp. | reverse complement strand
ACGCCCACCGAAGACTCGGTGCGCCGCGCCATGGCGATTCAGCTCATCATCAACCGCGAATGGGGCCTGGCCAAGAACGAAAACCCCAACCAGGGCGCATTCATCATCGAAGAACTCACCGAACTGGTGGAAGAAGCGGTGCTGTCGGAGTTCGAAAAGATCGCCGAGCGCGGCGGTGTGTTGGGAGCCATGGAAACCGGTTACCAGCGCAGCAAGATTCAGGACGAATCCATGCACTACGAAATGCTCAAGCACACCGGCGAACTGCCCATCATTGGTGTGAACACCTTCCGCAACCCGCACGGCGATGCGGTGCTCGACAAGCTCGAACTCGCCCGTAGCACCGACGAGGAAAAGCAAAGCCAGTTGCAGCGCCTGGAAGCCTTCCACGCACGCAACGCCGACAAGGCTCCGGCCATGCTGAAAGCTTTGCAGCAAGCCGTCATCGACAACAAGAACGTGTTTGAGGTGCTGATGGACGCGGTGCGCGTGTGCTCACTCGGTCAGATCACCAGCGCGTTGTTTGAGGTGGGTGGTCAGTATCGTCGCAGCATGTAGCGCGACGACGCGGGGCGGCTAAACACTCCGCTCCGTGTCCCCCGCCCGCCAAGGCGGGCTCCTCCTTTACCTGCGCGGAGCGCTTAGCCGCCCCGCGTCTTCAGGCCTTCTTGGTGATCACCACTTTCTGGTACAGGCCGGCAAAGTAGGTTTGCTTTTCGAGCTTGGCCACTGGCGCGCCTTCGGGCAACCAGCTTTCGATCTCGTTGTTCCAGACATCCATGGCAAAGGGTTCCAGCGTCGTCAGCACAGGAACCATCAGGTAGCGCCAGGGGCTGTAGGACTTGGGCTTGTGGTAGTCCACAAACACCAGTTTGCCACCCGGTTTGGTCACACGCAGCGCTTCGGCAATGGTCTTGCGACGTACGTCGGCCGGTTGCTCATGCAACAGGAAAAACACCACCGTGGCGTCGTGCGTGCCATCGGCGAATTGCAGCGCGGTGGAGTCCTGCAATTGCGCGTTGACGCGCCGCATGTCGGACAGCTTGGTGTGCAGGTTCTTGATCTGGATGGGCGCGACGTCGATCACATCGATGCTGCCCTGCTTGCCCAGGCGGCGTACCAAGTGCTCGGTGAAGTCGCCATAGACGCAGGCGACCTGCAAGACGCGCCCGTTAATGGAATCGCCCAACTCGTGCAGGGCGGCGTCGCGCAGCTTGGCAAAGTTGCCCCACAAAATCAGGTTAACCAGCCACTGGCGCTCAAAAATATGTACCGCACGGGGGTGGAGGTAGGCCCACCAATAGGTGTTTTCAAGGTATTGGGGAATGCTTGCTTGCGCCAGGGCGGGCATTGTTGGAGATTCCACGGTATTTGCGGAAGGGGTGGGACTCACTAGATGACCTTAAAGAAAGGACCCGGAGCGACAAGGCTCCGGGTTAATTAGAAGTTGCTTATGCAAGAGTATCGCTTCTGCTGGTTACAGGCTGGTGAAGAAGCCGATACCAACCAGCGTTAGTAGGGTTAGTCCAAACGCAATCAGGGTGAAGCCCAGAATGCGTGAGGCCTTCATTTTGGCAGGCGACGGTGCATCCACCAGGCGACTTTCCAGTTCGCCGCTGTCTACCAGACGCTGGTATTCCAGCGGGTGTTCGTGCTTGAACTCTTCCAGCGAGAAGGTGCCGGTGAACATCACCACTTCCAGCGGGAACTTGTCGGGACGGAAGTGGTTGTTAAAGAAGTGCACGGTAAACAGGAACACCACCGCCAGGAAGGCTTCTTCGCCGTGGAAGATCGCGGCCACGTTGAACACCCAACCCGGCAGGAAGCTGCCAAAGAAGCCGGGCAACCACATCACCAAGCCGCTGACGCCGATGATCGTGACCCCCCAGAACGGAGCCCAGTAGTCAAACTTCTCCCAATAGGTCCAGCGGTCAAATTTGGGGCGCGGGCCCTTGCCGAAGAACCACTTGAACATGCCCAGCATGTCGGCGGCATCTTTCAGGTTCGGCACCATGGAATCGGGACCAAAGAACTTGAAGTTCTTCCAATTCTTGCCAATCCGGTATGCCATATAGGCCAGGTGCCAGAAAAACACGCCTGCAAAGATCACTGCAAACACGCGGTGGATCTTGCCGGCAATGTGGGGCCCGCCCAAGGCGCTCATCAGGTGCGAAGCCCAAGGTGCTTCAGGGTAGAACAGCGGCATGCCAGTGAGCGTGAGGATCATCAGGCTCAGCGCAAACGTGAGGTGGCCCAGGCGCCAGATCGGGCTGAAGCGCTGGATGTGTTTGCCGGCCATGTTGGCTGGAATATCTGACTTAATGTGCGGTTGGCCCTTGCGTGCCTGCCGCTCTTTGTATTCACGGAAGAACCACAGCAGGGTGTGCAGCCAGAAGAAGCCGAAGGTGCCCACCAGGAGCTGCACCATGATCTGGAAAGCAATCCAGATCTGCGGGTACTTGTTGAAGTCGTTGTGGTGGCCGTGCGGTTGGAAAGTGGCGAAGCCATCGGGAGCCAGCGGAACGTCCTTTTTGCCGCTGTGGCAACTGCGGCACATCTTCATGCGGTTATCCGGGTGGACCTTGGACTCGGGGTCCTCTGCCCGCAGGATGTCGTGGCTGCCGTGGCAGTTGTAGCACTTGGCGGTGTAGGCATAGCCCAGGGTGCTGATCTGGCCGTGGTAAGTGGCTTTGTACGATGCAAAGTTGGCTTCGTGGCAGCTACCGCATTGCGAAGAGATGGCCAGCTTGAAGGCGTTGCTGGAGGTGCTGCCCACGGCGTGGGCGCTGTGGCAGTCACTGCAGACGGCGGCCTTCGGGTTGTGCTTTTCCAGGCTTTCCTTGCCGTGTACCGACTCGCTATAGGTTTCGAGTTGCTCGGTATGGCAGCTTTCGCCGCAGTTCTTGGAAATGCTCAGGCGCCAAGCGGCGCGTTCAGGGGAGTCCTTGGGCAGATTGGCCGCAGGAACATTGAAGCTGTGTGTGTCGTGGCAGTTGTCGCAGGAGGCGTTGGGCTTGGTTTCGTCGTCCTGATTGGCCTTGGCGTGGAAAGACTTCTTGTATTGCGCGATGTTCTCCACCACCGTGCCCAGGCGTGGGTGCTCAGCGGCTTTGCCTTCCTTTTGAACCTTTTCCCACAGCACCTCGTGGCAGCCGGCACAGTCCACTTTCTTGAGTGGCTCGGCCGTGTTTTTCTGGTGGGACTTGCCGGTGCCGGCGTTGTCCTTGATGTCGGTATGACAGATGACACATTCCATCTTGCCGTGGACACCCTTGGCAAAGGCGTCAGGTGCTACAGCGTGCAGGTCATGCTGCTTGCCCTGGGCATCGGCCCCTTTGAGCTTGCCCTTGCTGCCATCGTGGCAGGTCAGACAGGTGGCGTTATCCAGGGGAGCAGGGGTCGCTGTGGCGGTGGCCGCCTGCACGGTGGCAGTCGACATGAGGCCGAAGGCGAGAGCCCCCGCACAGAGTACCTTGAGCAATGTACGCATTTTTTTCATGGCTTTATTGGGTGTGGCAGTGCACATACTGCGCAATTATGGGTGGGCAGCAGCGCGCCCTTGGCGGGCGACTAGAAAAGAAGACAGGCTTCACATCAAATTCATCAAAATTTGAAAAAATCAGCATACTGCGACGACTGCGCATCGTCCAGTCGCAGGTCCCAATAAGTTCCTTTCGGTTGATTTGAATCAATCGATTCACACTTTCCGTGGCACGGGTGCCAAGGCCTCCACCGCCAACGGGGTTTGGTCGGGATGCCACAATCGCGCTCCTAAACGACCCTGCTCGCCAAAATTAAGCATGCCCCAAGCCACCGATCGCTCTTCAATGGCCGAATTCGCCATCACCCACAAGTGGCCGCCCCGGCATCCGCAACGGATTCAGCTGTATTCGCTACCAACCCCCAACGGAGTCAAGGTGTCGATCTTGTTGGAGGAAACCGGTCTGCCCTATGAAGCGCATCGCGTGGACTTCGGGGCCAACGACCAGACCTCGCCAGAGTTTTTGTCACTGAACCCCAACAACAAGATTCCAGCCATCCTGGATCCGAACGGCCCCGGCGGGCGGCCTTTGCCGCTATTTGAATCCGGTGCCATCCTGATTTATCTCGCTGAAAAGACCGGTCAATTGCTGTCCAAGGACCCGGCGCAACGCTACGAAACGCTGCAGTGGTTGATGTTTCAAATGGGCGGGGTCGGCCCGATGTTTGGGCAGTTAGGTTTCTTTCACAAGTTTGCCGGGAAGGACTTCGAGGACAAGCGCCCGCGTGACCGCTATGTAGCGGAGAGTGCACGGCTGCTTGGTGTCTTGAACCAGCGGCTGGAGGGGCGCTCCTGGATCATGGGCGACGATTTCAGCATTGCGGATATCGCCATCTTTCCGTGGGTGCGCAATCTGGTGACGCACTACAACGCCGGAGACCTGGTGGGCTATGAACGTTTCCCCAATGTCGCCCGCGTGCTGGAAGCCTTTGTTGCCCGGCCTGCCGTTGGCCGGGGGCTGCTGATTCCAAAGGCTCCGACTTGACGCCGCAACGCGTGCCGGTGCCATCGCCCTGGCGCGGTTTTCTGTTGCTGGTGGCCGCCATGCTGTGCTTTGCGGTACTCGATACCACCACCAAGAGTGCCATGGCGCAGGTGCCGACCCTTATGGCCCTCTGGGTGCTTTTTCTGATTCAGGCGCTCGTGACCAACTCCTTTGTGTTGATGCGGCGCGGGGTGGCGGGTCTGAGAACGCAGCGCCTGAAACTCCATGTGTTGCGGGGCTGCTTGCTGACTGCGGTGCAGGGGCTGGCCTTCCTGAGCTTGCGCTATTTGCCGGTCGGTGAATTCACCGCCCTGGCCATGACCACACCGCTCTTGGTGACCTTGCTGGCCGCGCGGGTGCTGGGTGAACATGTTTCACCGCTGCGGCTATTGCTGGTTTTTGGGGGGCTGGCCGGAACCTTGGTTATTGTGCGTCCGGGCGGTGACTCGATGGGCTGGGTACTGGCACTGCCTTTGGGGCTGGTATTGGTGAATGCAGCCTATCAGTTGCTGACCAGTCGGATGGCGCGCACGGAAGATGCCGTGGCCACCCTGTGCTACACCACGTTAACCGGCCTTCTGATTACCAGTGTGCCCCTGGCCTGGTATTGGGTACCCATTGCAGAGCCTGGCCTATGGCTCCAACTGCTGCTCATGGGGGCAGCCGCTACCGCCGGTAACTTGCTCTTCATTCTGGCTTTTGAGCGGGCGCCTGCTGCCACCTTGATGCCTTATATGTACCTGCAAATTGGCTTCGGTATTTTTGGTGGCTGGTTGATATTCCAGCATGTCCCCGACACCCAGTCGGTGCTGGGGATGGCGCTGATTGCCCTCTGTGGCATGGCGGGCGGCTACCTGACGCTGTACGAAAAACGCTTGCGCAGTGCCGCTTAGGCTCGCGATGGCTGCGTGCGCGTTCCCGTGTCTGCTTCTGCGTGCGTGGTGAACCAGTCCACGTACTCGCTGCGCTCTTGCCACGACTCGTAGCCGAAGCCCTGCGCAATGGAAATGGCGCTGGCCAGGCTGTCACGGTGAATACCCATTAAGGCTTCGTCGATCGACTGGCTGAATAAGAAGAGCCGGTGCATGGGCGTGAAGGCCTGGCCCATGCTCGCGTCCATGAGTTGCTGGCAAGTGGCTTGCCATGCGTTCTTGTCAAATACCGTCGACGCCATGATCGACCTCCCGTCCTGAATATCGGTTCAGTTTATGCAAGACGGATGGAAGACTGAATCCCCCAAACGGGTGAATTTGAGCCAAGCGTAGCCGCTGCCCAATGGGGGCACCTGCGCACCGTTTTGATTCTGGTGTGCACCGGAATACCAAGGCGGCTGCACAAAGCGGGTGCGTTTTGCATACAGTCGCACGCCAGATTGCATACAAAACGCTGGCACGCCGTTTGCGTATTGCACTGCAATATGACAGCAGCTCCTTCGCAACCCAGTGCCATTGAAGTCGTTGGTTTGACCAAGCGCTACGGTACGGGCAAGCCCGCCGTGGACAGCATCAACCTGCGCATTGCCAGCGGCAGTTACTGCTGCCTGCTGGGGCCGTCGGGCTGCGGCAAGAGCACCACGCTGCGCATGATTGCCGGACACGAATCGGTGAGCAGTGGCGACGTGCTGCTGGAGAACCGCAACATCACCAATTTACCGGCCGCCGAGCGGGGTACGGCCATGATGTTTCAGAGCTTTGCGCTGTTTCCGCACCTGAGTGCGCTCGACAACGTGGCCTTCAGTTTGAAGATGAAAGGCGTGGGCAAGGCAGAGCGACTGGCGAAAGCGCAAGACCTGCTGGAACGCGTCGCCATGGGGCAACTGGCAGGGCGCAAGCCGGGTGAGTTGTCGGGTGGGCAGCAGCAGCGCGTGGCGCTTGCGCGCGCACTCATCACCCAACCCAAGGCCTTGTTGCTGGACGAGCCCTTGTCGGCGTTGGACCCGTTTTTGCGTATCCAAATGCGTGCCGAATTGCGGCGCTGGCAAAAGGAATTGGGGCTCACGTTTATTCATGTGACCCACTCGCAGGAAGAGGCCATGGCCCTGGCCGACACCATGGTGGTGATGAACCACGGCGTGATTGAGCAATGCGGCTCACCCCACACGATTTACAACAAACCGCTTAACGAATTTGTGGCCCGCTTCATGGGTGGCCACAACGTGATTGAGACCAGCGCCGGCAAGATCGGTGTGCGCACCGACCAGACCCGCATCGCCCATGCCGACTCCAGCGAGACCGCTGGTCTGCCCAGCATTGCGGCCGTGGTGACCGATGTGGAATACCAGGGCACCTATGTGTTGCTGGGGCTGCAAAACCCAGGGTCCTCGCACGCGGTGGTTGCCACCGCGGAGTACGCCGTCATGTTGTCCGAAGGCCAGTTTTCCGCCAAGCCGTTTGCGGTGGGCGATGCCGTGCACCTCGCCTGGACCCCCGAATCAGCCCATGCCTTGCAGGGCTGATGGCCCTATTGATTGTCCGTTTCCCCAACCCCCAAAGGAGTTACTCCATGTCCGATGCAAAGAAAGAATCCCCCTTCAGCGCACTCTCCGTGCAGCGCCGTTCGATCCTGAAAGGCACCGCCGGTATCCTGGCAGCGGGCATGTTCCCAGCCATCCACGCACAGGAAAAAATCGTGCTGCGTTATCTGGGCACCGCAGTGAATCAGGACAAGCTGATTGCTGAAAAGTTCAAGGCCGATACCGGCATCGAGATTCAATACGTAGCCGTCACTACCGACGACGTCACCAAGCGCGCCGTCACCGCGCCGAACAGCTTCGATTTGATCGACACCGAGTACTTCTCGCTGAAGAACATTGTGCCCACTGGCAACCTGAAGGGCATTGACACCAAGCGCATCAAGAATGCCGACAAGATCACTTCCCTGTTCACCACCGGCATGGTGGCTGGCAAGGCCGTGGGCGATCAGGGCACTGCACCCAAGAAGACCATTTACCTCGAAGGCGA
>CAKZJN010000067.1 GCA_936943465.1 uncultured Rhodoferax sp. | reverse complement strand
GCGTTCTACCAAGAGAGCTTTGAAGAAGTGGTCAACGACGCGGTCACTGCCAACTACGCGTTCTCGTTGCGGCGTTTTGACAGCATCCCGTTTCCCAGTCGGGGCTGGGGGATTGGCGGCGAGTTGGCGGTAGGCTCGGTGCTGGGAACCGAGCAGGAACCCTATTCGCGCGTGTTGTTGCACTGGCGGGCCTACCAGCCGCTCGAAAACGCCAACGCATCTTTGTTCAACCGGCAGCGCTCCGGCCGCATGGTGTACCGCGCCGAGGTGGGGGCCGTGCTGGGGGCGAACAACCAGGACATTCCCTTTACCCAGTTGTTTCTGGCCGGGGGCGACAGCAGCGTGCGCGGTTACAAGCGCGATGAAATTGGCGTGACCCACGACGGCATTTTGAGTGCCGATAGTGGCCGCTACATGGTCACCGGCAGCGTGGAGTGGCAGCGCCCCATTGTGGTGGGGGGTGTCATGACCGAGTGGGAAGGCGCCTTGTTCGTGGATACCGGCGCGGTGGCCAACCGCACCGAGGAACTCAGCTTCAAGGTGGGGGTGGGCGTCGGTGCGCGCTGGAAGAGTCCGATTGGCCCGCTGCAGGTGGACTTGGGCTATGGCGTGGCGACCCAGGCCCTGCGCCTGCACCTGAACGTGGGCTTTGTCTTCTGATGCGCTGGCTGCGCCTGCTTTTTCACACGCTGGGTGCCACCTTCAGCCTGGCATTTACCAGCGCATTGGCTGCCGTGCTGGCGGCTTTATTGGGCTTGGCTTGGTGGGTGCAATCGACCGATTCGTTGCCGCGTTCGCTGGGCATGGCCGCCCGTTTTCTGCCGGCCGGGCAAAGCTTGCAATGGAGCGAAGTGTCCGGTTCGCTGTTGGCAGGCGGACGTGCCGGGCACTTGGTGTGGCAGGACAAGGAACGAAGGTTGGAATTGCAGGATCTGAGCTGGTCCTGGGACTGGCATGCGCTGCTGGATGGCGAGTTTCGCGCCACTGCGGTGCACGCATCCGTGGCGTTTTGGGAAGACCGCAGCCTGTCATCTGATGCGCCCATCACCCCATTTACGCTGCCGCTGCGGGTGGATCTTCCATTTGTGGTGGACCGCTTGGAGTGGAGGACCGCGGTGCCGGTCGCGCTGCAGAGCGTGCAGGGCCGTTACCGTTTCGACGGGCAAAGCCATTCCGTGAAGGGTGGCAAGTTGCAGTTGGCTTCGGGGCAGTACACCGTCGATGCGCGGTTGCAGGCCCAGGCGCCCGGAGCGCTTAGCCTGCAGGCACGTGGTGAAGTTCAGGCGCCCCTGCCGGCCTCTGGACGCAACGTTAACCTGATTGCGACCGGCAGCGTGGAAGGAACGTTGTTCGGCAAAGATGCGGCTCTGCAAGCTCTGCTTGAAGTCCAACCCGCCGGATCGGCTTCCCGCACCGCGGCGACGCGGGTTCATGTGCAGGCCACATTGCAACCGGCGCAGCGCCAGCCTGTGGTGTCAGCCGATGCACGTTGGACCCAACTGGACCTGGCCGCGCTGTGGCCCGGAGCACCGCAGACCTTGTTGACCGGTGAGGCGCAAGTGGTGCCCGATGGTGCGGGTTGGCGTGGCGATGTACAGCTAAAGAATGTGCTCGAAGGGCCGCTAAACCGGGGCCGGCTGCCCTTGCAAAGTGCGTCGGCCAGCCTCCTGTACCGCGACGGTTTGTGGCAGTTGTCGCAGGTTCAGGCGTTGGTTGCCGGGGGGCGACTGGAGGGGCAGGGCGGAAGTTCAGGCACCCCGGCCCGTTGGTCGGCCAAGGGCCGTGTGCAGGATGTCGATCCGGCGCGGTGGGACACGCGCTGGACTCTGCCGCTGTTGGGCGGCGACTTTCAGACGCGGCAAAGCGGGGAGGGTGTCGCGTTTGACATGACTTTGTCAGGTTCACGGGGTGGAGCGGCATCGGGTGTGGCGCTGCAGGCCGAGGGGCTCTGGCAAGCGCCCGAACTCCAACTGAAATCGCTGCGCTTGCAATCCCCGCAGGCGCAATTGAACGGGCAAATGCGGGTCAATGTGCAAACTCTGGCTGCGCAGGGCGCGCTGGAGGCCTCAGCGCCGGGGCTGCGCGCCGCGCTTTCCGGCAGTGCTGGCCCGGCCGCCGGGCAGGGTCAAGGCACGGTGCAAGTCAGTGATGCGCGGGCATTGCGTGGCTGGTTGGAGTCAGTGCCCTATGCGGGCGATTGGGCCCAAGGTCTTGCGTTGCAAGGTGCGGCCGATCTGAAACTGATCTGGCAGGGTGGCTGGCAAAACCAGGGGGCTGGCTTGAACCTGGAGCTCAGCGCCCAGAGCCCGCGTTTGTTGATGGATCAAGGCACGCAGTTCAGTGATTTGCGACTGGATGCGCGTGGCAGCCTGCAGGATCTGGAGGTGCATTTGCAGGGCCGTGCGCAGAGCGGTGCGGTGCGCATGCAATGGCAGTCCGGTTCGAACTGGGCCATGCCGCAATCCGGGCAATGGCGGGGGCAGGTGGCGAGCCTGCAGGCCGAGGTGCTGGATGGCTTGCAAAAGCAGCCTTGGACGCTGAACCTGGACAGGCCCGTGGAAGTGGAATGGCAGCGCAGCGCCCTCTTGCAGCAAGCCAGCCTGGCGGCAGGGAGCCTGCGCTGGCGCGGTCCTGGTACCGGGGCTGCCCAGGTGTCGTGGGAACCCGTGCGCTGGTCTCAGCCGATTGCCGCTTCGGGCGCCGGCGGCGGTAATGCCCGTTGGACCTCGGTGGGTCGCCTGGAGGGTGTGCCGTTGGCCTGGTTGGAGGCGCTGGGTCAAACGCGCTTGGCTAATTTGGGCTTGCGCGGCGACCTGATTCTGGGCGGGCAATGGGAGGCTCGCGCAGCCGACCGGCTGCAATTGCAGGCGCGCGTGCAGCGCACCAGCGGGGACTTGCAATTGACGTCCACCGATTCCAACACCGGGGCATTGGCTGCCGGTATCCGGGAGGCATCGCTGGAGGTGCGCTTAGACCAAGACGCGGTGCAGGCACAGGCGGTCTGGGCCAGTGAAGCAGCCGGCCAGGTGCGGGCCGAGTTTTCCACGCGCGTATCGACCCTGGGCGGCTGGCACTGGCCTGATACCGCCCCGGTACAAGGTCACTTGCAAGCCAGCTTGCCGCGTGTCGGGGTCTGGTCGATGTTTGCACCGGTGGGCTGGCGCATCCAGGGCACGCTCGAAACCCAGGCCAGCCTGTCCGGCACGCGGGCCCAGCCCCAGTGGAAAGGTAGCCTGGAGGCGCGCGACATGGCGATTCGCTCGGTGGTGGATGGAATCGACCTGAGCAACGGCCTGATGCGGCTGACCTTGGATGGTCAGCACATGGACATTGCGGCCTTCAATCTCTCCGGTGCTGGCGGGGCAGCGGGCGGGCAGATTAGCGCCACCGGCTCGGTGGACTGGCTGCCCAGTACCGGGCAGGGTGCGCTGACGCGGCGTGTGCGCATGGCGGTGGACGCCAGGGCGCAGGCGTTTCGCGTGACTGCGCGGCCCGATCAGCGGCTGGTGGTGAGTGGCAACCTGAGTGCCCGACTGGCCGATGCGCGCCTGGCCGTGCGTGGTGCGTTGACGGCCGATCAGGCTTTGTTTGTGATGTCCGAGGACACGGCGCCCCAGTTGGGCTCCGACGTGGTGGTTCGGCGCGGCAAAGTACCCATCAAGGAGGCGCCAGCCACACCGGCAGACCCGGCTTCACGCTGGTTTGAATCCTTGGCGCCGGACCTGCAAATCACGCTGGATCCGGGAGCCAACTTTCAGGTGCAGGGGCACGGTTTGTTGACCCGGCTGGCTGGGCAGTTGACGCTGAAAACCGTGGGGCAGTCGTTTGAGCCACACCTGACCGGCGAGTTGCGTGCCGTGAATGGCAGTTACAAGGCCTACGGGCAGCGCCTCACCATTGAAGAGGGGACGCTGCGCTTTACTGGCCCCTACGACAACCCGGCGCTCGACATCCGCGCGGTTCGCCCCAACTTGCAACAGGTGGTGGGGGTGCAAGTGGGCGGCACCGCGCAGATTCCATTGGTGCGGCTTTTCTCCGAACCGGACTTGCCTGAGATCGAACAACTGTCCTGGTTGATATTGGGGCGCTCGGGGGCCAATGGTGGCGCGCAGGCGGCGCTGCTGCAGCAAGCGGCCATTTCCTTGCTGAGTGGCCGGGGTCGAGGCAACGCGGCAGAGTCCCTGATCAATGCCTTTGGGCTGGATGAAGTGTCTTTGGGGCAGACCGCCGTCACCAACCTGGACGGCACGGCCGGCACGGAGGCATCGCTTAAATTTGGCAAGCGCCTGTCGCGGGACTTTTATGTGGCCTATGAACGCAGCCTGGCCGGAACACTGGGCACGCTGTATGTGTTCTACGACCTGTCACGGCGCTTTACCTTGCGTGGTGAGTCGGGCGCAACCAATGCGGTCGATCTGATTTTTACGACGCGCTACGACTGATAAAGAACGTTCTCGCGTTGGCTGGTGTCGGTAGGGGGCTCAGCCTGCACGCCCATAGAACCCGATGCGCTCCTGGGTTGTGAACAGGACGCCAGGTCGCTCGTAGTAGGAAAAAACGGCAATCATGCGATCCACGTTCCCTTGCACCGGGGTCACCCGATGGGCGGTGTTCTTTCCTCGAAAGACGTTGAGGGTTCCGGCCTTCAGGCCGTTGCGTTGGACCTCGGGGTCGCGTCCCTCCAGCAATTGGGCAACGCCAGCGTAATTGGGGTCATTCGGTGAGCGCAGGTCCGTACGGTATTCAAATACTCCGCCCTGTTCGGGCTCCTGCAACAACAAAGTGGTGGTGAATTCAGAACGGTCAAAGTGCCAGTTCAATGCCTCCCCTTGGCGGTAGGCCATGACATTGGCGCGCGCCAGCGGATCGGCCATGGTGTGCAGGGAAGGTTTGCCCATGGTCGCTGCCAGAAAGCGGGCAAGCGGCGCGTAGGTGTAAATGGAAAGCACCAGGCTGTCGGGTATCTGATCGGCGCAAATCGTGTGGTTAATCGTTTCTACTTTGCGCAGGGCCGGGTGGTCAGGCGCCAGCCCCGGAATGTCAGGCAGGAAATAGATGTTGTGCGCCCGCTTGTGGGCATACGACTGCGTCGCCATGAGCGGCGCAATTTCTGCGGCAGCCTTTTGGGCGATGCCTGGAAGAATGAACTCCTCCAGGTTAAACATGCCGGTAGCCTCCAGTTCGGCGGCCGACTGCTCAACCAGGGCTTTCCATTCGGCGCTGCCCTCGCGGTCCAGGGGATAGCGATTCAGATTGATAATTTCTTGCATCAAGAGCCCTTTATTCGCTGTCACTGGTTTTCTGCAGGATTTGCGGAACGAAGCGTTCCGAGAAGCCTGCAACAAAAGACCAAAAAAGCAGTTTTGCCAGGTCCTGGCCCGAGGCCGGGTAGGTGGAATTGAGAAAATTGACCATGTCATCCTGCGTAGGCGTGGGGGACGTAAAGGCAGCGATGGAAAAGTGCGGGAACAGCGTTCCGGTCACAATTTCACTCAGGAAACCCACATACAGCACCAGCGAGAAGATTCCGCCATAAATCGGAATCAGCAGAATTTGAAACCACGAACGGGATAGCAACTCCAATTCTTCGGCCCCGAGCAATTTCAGGCGCTGCTGAATACTGACAAAGCCCCCCAAGAGGCCACACACAAAGCAGACCCAGGACACCATGAACCGGCCATGCAGCACGAAGGTGACGCCAAACAAGGCACCGACCACCAGCAAGGTGCAGGCGGTCATGACGATGAGCCGCTTGGTAACGGTATGCAGCCTTTGGGTTGCTTCAAGCATGGGGGTGTCCTGTGTTCACGGAGAGTCCGCAGGAACCATCATGCCTTGGGCCAGACGATTTGGAGCTTCCCGTGCGCCACGGCGGCTTCAAAAATATCGCTGGGCGTGATGGTTTTACGCACCAGGAAGGCACCCATGCCGTGGTCTTTCAGCTCAAGCCCGATGTAGCAGTGAATGCTCTTGAAGCAGTAATAGGCAAACTCGGAGCAACTGAAACGCTGGTGGGTCTTGGCGTCGTTGAATTGAAAGTCATAGCAAGAGCCAACTTTCCCCAGAGCCGATAGGCGAACGGCGCCCAGAACTTCTTTGGATGTCACCGTTTCGCCCCGCAGCAGCTTTTGTCGAATGGACTGGGCATCGGCGGGTAGATCCGCGATCAGGGAGTGATCCTTTTGCCCGGCCAACTCCTGCGGTGAAAGCCGGAAATTCTCCGGCAGGCGAATCACGGCGATGTAGTCGCAGCGCAGAAAGGTCAGGATGTCCTCCATAAAGACACCCCGCGTCATGGAGTGCAGCACCCGCTGCGGCCCCGGTGAAAAGTACTGGTTGTCGTTGCGCACCGCCTCCATTTCCTGCGGCGAAGCGGCGGTCCATTTGCCCTTTTGGTCCAGCACCTGAAGGCGGCGCGCAGCAATCGCGCGGTCCGTGCTGTCGTTCACATCGCCCAGGTACACGGCAGCATGGGAATACTCGGTGCCAGGGCCTGCCTTGGAGCCGGTCATCTTGATCATGACGCCATCCAGATAGCCGTCGTAGCCGCGCAGAATAATGTCGCCGGGCTTCAATACGTTGCTGATCAACTGCCGCACCTGGTCTCCGGTGATGCGGTAAGACGTTGCGCCTTCCACCACGCACAACGGAGAGTTGAAGTACTTGATGGTGCCGATCCAGGCGATCAGCCCGTCCACCCGTTTCTCCAGCCAGCCTTTTCCACCAATGTAGGCGCGGTAAGGGTTGTCTTTATGGATTTTGGGCTTGGTGGCTTTTGCGGTGGCCAACGCCGTGATTCCGGTGGCCCACCAAACCGGCTCGTTAGGCTGGCCTTGAAACAGGCACCAGTGAAACAAGTAAAAGAGACCTGCCAGCGGCAGGATGTAGGGCAGGGTGCGATAGAACAGAAAAATGGCTTTAACCAACCAGGAAATCAGTACCAGTCCCACCATCTGCATGACTGCATTCATATTGGATCCTCCGCTGTATATTTTGCGAAGAATACGGTGTTTTCGAACATAGGGATAATGCCAACTCAGCTTTTTTACCCATCGGACCGATACCGCATGTTCACCTTCCTTTCGGAAAACCTTGACTACGCTCCCCGCCGCGTAATGGCGGCTTTGGCTCTTCTGTGTGTGAGCATGTTGGCCTTTGGCATGTACCTGCAGCATGTGGTCGGTTTGGTGCCGTGCCCGATGTGTGTCGTGCAACGCTATTGCGATTTCCTGGTGCTGTTTTTCGCGGTGCTGGGCGCGGCAACGGCCAAGCGGGCGCTGCAACTTGCGTCGTTTGTGCTGCTGCTGGTGTCAGCCTGTGCCGGTGCCTTTGTGGCAGCCCGTCAAAGCTTTTTGCAGTGGTATCCACCCGAAGTGGTGTCCTGCGGCCGTGACTTTTACGGAATGATCGAGAACTTCCCGCTCAACCGTGCCTTGCCCATGATCTTCAAGGGCAGCGGCGATTGCTCCAAGGTGGATTGGACCTTTTTAGGTGGCTCGATTGCCAACTGGTCCTTCGTTTGGTTCAGCTTTGCCGCGGTGGTGGCGCTAGCTTTGTTGGTGCGTCAAGCTAAGCGCTGAGCGCACTCCGCTCCGGATAGGGCGCTGTTGGGGTGGCATACGGTTTTGCTCCGTGTCCCCCGCCCGCTGCGCGGTCTCCTCCTTTACCTGCGCAAAACCGCATGCCACCCCAACCGCTCAGGTTGGCGAGTTGCTTGACCTACTTTTTGTGACTACAGCTTCTTGACCAGCACCTGGCTTTTCCGGTCCCAGTTGTACTTGCGCTTGCGGGCTTCGGGCAACCAGTCCGGGTCGACCTGCACAAAACCGCGTTTGATAAACCAGTGCATGGTGCGGGTGGTGAGCACAAAAATGCTGGAGAGGCCCGCTGCTTTGGCGCGCTGCTCGACCCGCTTGAGCACCCGCTCGCCATCGCCCTGACCCTGCACATCGGGTGACACCGTGAGCGCGGCCATTTCGGCGGTCTTGTTTTCGGGGTAGGGGTACAGTGCCGCGCAGGCAAAGATCACGCCGTCGTGCTCGATGATGGTGTAGCAGCCCACATCGCGCTCAATCTCGGTGCGGCTGCGCTTAACCAGCGTGCCGTCCTTTTCAAACGGCTCAATCAGTTGCAGGATGCCACCCACATCGTCGGGCGTGGCTTCGCGCAGGCTTTCCAGCTTTTCATCCACCACCATGGTGCCGATGCCGTCGTGCACATACACCTCCAGCAGAATGGCGCCGTCCACCGAGTACGGAATGATGTGGCTGCGCTCCACGCCGTTCTTGCAGGCCTTGACGCAGTGCTGCAGGTAGAAGGCCAC
>CAKZJN010000066.1 GCA_936943465.1 uncultured Rhodoferax sp. | reverse complement strand
CCCGCCAAGCCTGAACCCCTGAAGATCGCTTTTGCCTACGTGGGCCCGGTGGGCGACGGCGGTTGGACTTTTGCGCACGACTCCGCCCGCAAGGCAGTCGAAAAAGAGTTCGGCGATAAGGTCGTCACCTCGTTCGTTGAAAACGTGCCTGAGTCCGCTGACGCAGAGCGCGTCATCCGTGACATGGCTACCCAAGGCAACAAGCTGATTTTCGGTACCACCTTCGGCTACATGGAAACCATGCTCAAAGTGGCGCCCGACTTCAAGGATGTGAAGTTTGAACATGGCACTGGCTACAAGACTGCCGAAAACATGCGCACCTACGACAGCCGCACCTACGAAGGCGCTTACATGGCTGGTGTGATTGCCGGCAAGATGACCAAGTCCAACACCCTGGGCGTGGTGGCATCGGTGCCAATTCCTGAAGTGATCCGCAACATCAACAGCTTCACCCTGGGCGCGCAAAGCAGCAACCCCAAGGTCAAGACCAAAGTGGTGTGGGTGAACGAGTGGTTCAACCCACCGAAAGAAACCGAAGCCGCTACCAGCCTGATCAACGGCGGTGCCGACGTTCTGTTCCAGAACACCGACTCTCCCGCAGTGCTCAAGACCGCACAGGACAAGGGCAAGCGCGCCTTCGGTTGGGACTCTGACATGACCGCCTACGGTCCCAAGGCCCACCTGGCATCCGCCATCATCAACTGGGGTCCGTACTACATCAAGGCCACCAAGGACGTGCTGGAAGGCAAGTGGACAACCGGCCAAAGCTGGTGGGGCGTGAAGGAAGGCGCGATTGACATCGTGTCCATCGCCGAAGACGTGCCTGCTGAAACCAAGGCCAAGGTCGAAGAAGTGAAGAAGGGCCTGGCTGAAGGTACCTTTGCGATCTGGAAGGGCCCGATTGTCGACAACACCGGCAAAGAGCAACTCAAGAAAGACGAAGTGGCTGATGACAAGTTCCTCGGCGGTCTGAACTTCTACGTCAAGGGCGTGGAAGGCAAGATCCCCGGCGGCAAGTAATTCGCCCATAGCGCTTTGAAAAGGCCGCCCTCGGGTGGCCTTTTCTTTTAGTCCCCTTGATCGAGAGGCCTCGGCATGAACCACGAACAAGCTGTACGCCACTTGCGGCGTGCGAATGCGGTAGCCCAACGTGCCGCAGCCATGGGACGCCATCCGTTTGGCGCGCTGCTGGTGGCGCCCGATGGAGAAACCGTGTTGGCGGAGCAAGGCAACATCGACACGGTGCACCACGCCGAGGCGACGCTGGCGCGCACCGCATCCCTGAACTATCCACGCGAGACCCTGTGGGATTGCACGCTGGTGACGACGTTTGAGCCCTGCGCCATGTGCACCGGCACCATTTATTGGGCCCATATCGGCCACATCGTCTACGGTGCATCGGAAGAATCCTTGCTGGCGCTGACCGGCAACGCCGAAGAAAACCCGACCCTTAATTTGCCCTGCCGCCAGGTGATTGCCAGTGGGCAAAAACCCATCCGCGTGCAGGGGCCGTTTGCCGAGCTAGAGGCCGAACTGGTCGCGCCCCACACCGGTTTCTGGCAACAACATCCATCGACCTGAGCCATGACTGAGACCTCCTATTCCGCTGAAGCTTCGCACTGGCATCCGGTCGCTCTGGTCGAAGCCGTGGCCGATGCGCCCGTCGCGGTCAGTCTGCTGGAGCAGCCCCTGGTGCTGTGGCGCGATGGCACGGGTAGCCTGCAGGCCTGGGCCGACCAGTGTCCGCACCGGGGTGCCCGGCTTTCGCTGGGAAAAGTGTGTGCGGGCCGGCTGGAGTGTCCGTACCACGGCTGGCAGTTTGAAAGCACCGGGCGTTGCGTGCAGGTGCCCGCGCTGCCCGAATTTGTGCCGCCGGCAACCCATGCGGCGCGCACCTTTGCCGTGCAGGAGCAATACGGACTGATCTGGGTGCGACTGGCGCAGGCGTCGGACGCGGTTTTCCAGCCTTCGCTCCCCGTCTTTCCAGCCGAAGCCGACGCGCAGTTGCGCAAAGTTAACTGCGGGCCCTACGACGTGGCAGCCAGCGGCCCGCGCATTGTGGAGAACTTTCTGGACATGGCCCACTTTGGCTTTGTGCACGAAGGCTGGCTGGGCAGCCGCGATGCCGCTGCCATTGCCGATTACGCGGTAGAGGCCACGCCCACCGGGCTGCGCGCCACCGGCTGCAAGGCGATGCAGCCGCAAAGCAATCTGCACTCCACCACTGCGGCCGAGGTGGCCTACACCTACGAAGTCACCGGCCCCTACAGCGCCATGCTGACCAAGGTGCCCGATGCGAATAGCGTGGCGCTGGCCGGCTACCGCGAGTCGATTGGTCTGTTCATCTGCCCGGTCGGGCACGAGCAGAGCCGGGTGTGGTTCCGCCTGGCCGTGGCCGACTTTGCATCGCCCGAACAGACCTTGCGTGATTTTCAGCACACCATCTTCACCCAGGACCAGCCGGTGCTGGAGTCGCAATGCCCCAAGCGCTTGCCGCTGAATTTGCGCGCCGAAGTGCATGTGGCGACCGACAAGGCATCTTCGGCCTACCGGCGTTTTCTATCCCAGCAATCCATCACCTTTGGAGTGATTCCATGAGCCCTGTGCGCACCGTCAAACCCGTCGCGCCCGACCGCATGCCCGCCTTGTTGCGCGCCATGCCCAAGGCCGAACTGCATATGCATATTGAGGGCTCGCTGGAGCCGGAGCAGATGTTTGCGCTGGCCCAGCGCAACGGCGTGCCTTTGGCCTATGCGAGCGCGCAGGCGGTGCGCGAGGCCTATGTGTTTGACAACCTGCAAAGCTTTCTGGACATCTACCACGCGGGTACGCTGGTGCTCAAAACGGAGCAGGACTTTTACGACATGGCCTGCGCCTA
>CAKZJN010000065.1 GCA_936943465.1 uncultured Rhodoferax sp. | reverse complement strand
GGCGTCGGAGCGCGCTGCATGCGCGGCCCCTTGGGCTTTGCCTGTTGCTCGGCGCGTACCTGGTCAATCATGTCCTGACGCGCACTGTCGTCGGCCATGCTGAATTCCTGCCACCAGTCGGCCAGCAGTTCGTCAACTTCGCCCGCATCGGCCCGCAGGCGCATGAAGTCAAACGAAGCCCGAAAGCGCGGTTGCTCGACCATGCCAAACGGCGTGCTGCCCACGCGCTTGTCAAAGCGGGGTTGCATCAGCCAGATTTCGCGCATGTCACCCGCCAGCTTGCCGCGACCGGACACATCGCCAATGCGGGCGTTGAACACGTCTTCAATCGCATCCTGCAAGGCCGGGTGGCTGTGCTGGCGGTCTGCCACACGGCGTGCCCAACCATCGCGCACATCGGCCCACAACACGCAGGCCAGCAGGAAGCTCGGCGCCACCGGTTTGCCCTCGCCCACGCGGCGGTCGGTGTCTTTCAGTGCAGCGGTGACCAGCGGCTGATTGGCACGCTCCACTGCGAGGTCCAGCAAGGGATAAATGCCCTTGGCCAGTCCCAGTTCCTTGAGCTTCTCGATGGAGGCGAGCGCGTGGCCGGTTTGCAGCAGCTTGAGCATTTCGTCAAACAAGCGGCTCTGCGGCACATCGGCCAGCAGGGCCAGCGACTTCACCAGCGGCGTGGCGGTTTTGGATTCCAGCTTGAAGCCCAGGCCGTGCAACTTGGCGGCAAAACGCACGGCCCGGATGATGCGCACCGGGTCTTCGCGGTAGCGGGTGGCGGCGTCACCGATCATGCGCAGGGTGTGGTTCTTGGCGTCCTTCAGGCCATGGTGGTAGTCGACCACGATTTGCGTCTCGGGGTCGTAGTACATGGCGTTGATGGTGAAGTCGCGGCGCACCGCGTCTTCTTCCTGCGGGCCCCAGACGTTGTCGCGCAACACGCGGCCGGTGGAATCCACCGCGTGTTTCATGCCGGCGAGTTCGCTCTTGCTGGTTCGCTCATTGCCCGCCACCTGCTCGGCAGCGGCATTGTCCAGATAGGCACGGAAGGTGGACACCTCAATCACCTCGTGCTCACGGCCGCGACCGTAAACAACGTGGACAATGCGAAAACGCCGCCCGATGATGAAGGCGCGGCGAAACAGGCCCTTGACCTGCTCGGGCGTGGCGTTGGTGGCCACATCAAAGTCTTTGGGCCGCAAACCCAGCAACAGATCACGCACCGCGCCGCCGACGATGTAGGCCTCAAAGCCGGCTTGTTTCAGAGTACGCACCACATTGATGGCACGTTCATCCACCAGCGTGGGATCAATGCCGTGGGTGGCTACGGGTACTTCGACCCGTTTGCCAAACTTGGGCGCATTGGTGCGCGTGGTGACACCTGCCTTGCCCAGCAGTTTGTCGATGAATTTCTTGATCAAATGATTTTCCTAACGTGGGTTCGCCGGTTTCAGGCAAACAGGTCGAGTATGCGCCATTGGCGCTGTGTGGCCAGCGCGCGCAGGCGCTCGTCGGGGTTGGTGGCAATGGCCACGTCGGCCTTTTCGAGCAGCGGCACATCGTTGATCGAATCCGAATAAAACGTCGTGTGCACGCCGCCCCAGTCCAGGCCGCGCTCCTGCATCCAGGCCTCCAGCCGGGTCACCTTGCCCTCGCGGAAAGACGGCACACCGCGAATCGCACCGGTGTACCAGCCGGTGGTGCTGTCCACTTCGAGGTCAATCGCCAGCAACTCGTCCACGCCAAATGCCTTGGCAATCGGACGCGTCACAAACTCGTTGGTGGCGGTGATGATGACCACCGTGTCACCAGCGGCCTGGTGGTCCTGCACCAGTTTCAAAGCTTGCGGCTTGATGCCGGGCAGCACCACTTGCTGCATGTATTCGGCATGGGCTGCCTTGGACCTTTCAGGCCCCTGGCGGCACACCGCCGAGGTGGCAAAGCGGCAATACGCGTGGATATCGAGGGTGCCGGCCTTGTAGTCGGCGTAAAAGGCATCGTTGCGGCGCTTGAACTCGGTGGCTTCGTTCCAGCCAAGGCCAATCGTGAACTCGCCCCAACTGTAGTCCGAGTCGAAGGGAATCAGCGTGTGGTCCAGGTCAAACAGGGCCAGCTTCTTGAGGGTCATTGGTTCTCCAGCATGGATTTGATAAGCGGAATGGTGATCGCCCGTTTGGTTTGCAGGCTGTAGCCGTCCAGCAGCTCCAGCAGTTCCATCAGGCTGCCCAGGTCCCGCGAAAAGCGTTTGAGCATGAAGTCCATCACCTCATCGCCCAGAAAAACACCGCGCGCATCGGCGGCCTGGCGCAACACGGCGCGGCGCTCGGCTTCGGTCAGCAACTGCAGCCCGAACACATGGCCCCAGCCCATGCGGGTGCGCAGGTCGTCGCGGAGTTGCAGGTCCACCGGCGCGGCATCGCCGGCCGCCACCACCGGGCGCTGCAGCGTTTGCGCATGCACAAACCAGGCAAAGGCCACCTGCTGCTGCGCGGCGGTGTACAGGTGCACATCGTCCATTAGCACGGCCACCCAGTTTTCTGAAAACTCGGGTGCCTCAAACACCGTGGCATCGAGCCAGCCGACCCGCGCGCCCTGCCCGCGCAAGCCTTCGCGTGCGGCCTTGAGCAAATGGCTCTTGCCGCTGCCGGAAGGGCCCCAGAAATACGTGGGAACCGGCGAGCGCAAGGCCGAGTCGCCCTTGTGGCCCAGCCAAAGCTCCAGGTGCTGCAGAGCGGCGGCATTGGGGCCGGCCAGAAAGTTGGATACGGTGGGGCCAGCGGATAGGCCAATGTCCAGCGCAATCTGTTGCATGGGTACTCTGCTCTATCCCCGGTACAGGCCGCTGGCCAGGTAGCTGGCCTGCACACGGCGAATCGCCACCAGCAGCACGGCGCTCACCGGCAAGGCCACCAAAACGCCCAGGAAACCAAACAACTGTCCAAACGCCAGCAAGGCAAAGATGACCGCCAGCGGATGCAGCCCAATGCGCTCACCCACCAGTTTGGGTGTGAGTACAAAACCCTCCAGGACTTGGCCGGCGCCATACACCACCACCAGCATCAACACCGTATGCGACAAACCGGCCTCGGCTGAGAACTGCAACAAGCCGGCCAAAGTAGCCAGCAGCAGTCCCAGACCAAAACCCAGGTAAGGCACAAACACGGCCAGCCCGGTAAACACGCCAATGGGCAGGGCCAGGTCCAGCCCAAACAACTTGAGCCCCAGGCTGTAATACGCCGCCAAAATCAGCATCACCAGCAACTGCCCGCGCAGGTACTGGCCCAGCACAGCATCGGATTCCCGCACAAAGGAATCGGTAATCGGCAACAAGCGTGGGGGAATGAGCTGGCGCACCTGAGCCACCAAACCGTCCCATTCCATCAGCAGGTAAAACAAGGCCACCGGAATCAGCACCAGGTTGCCGATCAGCGAAAACGCCACGCTGCCACCCAGCTTGAGCGAAGACAGCACCGAACCCATTGCGTCCTGCAGGTTGGTGTCCAGGTAGGTCTTGATAAAGGCCTTCACGCTGTCCAGATCCAGCGACACGTCAAACCCCCACTGCACCAGCAGCGGCTGCAGCAAGGCACTGGCTTTTTCCAACAGTGCCGGAAGCTGGTCGCGCATCAGCGGCAACTCCTTGCCCAAGATTGGCACGATCAACAGCACAATGGCCAGCAGCGCCAGCACAAACAGCAACTCCACCAGCACCACCAGCAGCGCACGCGGGATACGCCCCCGGCCCAACGCGTCAATCCGGTCCACGACCGGCGTGAGCGCATAGGCCAGCACGGCTGCCACGACAAAGGGAGCCAAAACGGGCGCCAACAGCCGGAAGGTGAGCACAAACAGCAATGCAATCGCGCCCCATGCGGCGATACTTTTTTGGGTGGGGGTGAATTGCATACAGGAGGGGAAGGTGGGAACCCTTAAAATCAAGGGCAAATTCTATCGGGCTTGCGTTGCGAGCCCCTGCCCGCCCCCTCCCCATGACCCAATCTACTGCCTCCACTCCCCTTTCCTACAAAGACGCCGGTGTTGATATTGACGCTGGTGACGCGCTGGTTGAGCGCATCAAGCCCCTGGCCAAGAAAACCATGCGCGAAGGCGTGCTGGCCGGTATTGGCGGTTTTGGCGCCCTGTTTGAAGTGCCCAAGCGCTACAAAGAACCGGTGCTGGTGAGCGGCACCGACGGCGTGGGCACCAAGCTCAAGCTGGCTTTTGAGTGGAATATGCACGACACCGTGGGCATCGACCTGGTGGCCATGAGCGTGAACGACGTGCTGGTTCAAGGCGCTGAACCCCTGTTCTTCCTGGACTACTTTGCCTGCGGCAAGCTCGATGTGGATACCGCAGCGGCTGTGGTCGGCGGCATTGCCAAGGGCTGCGAATTGTCCGGTTGCGCGCTGATTGGCGGCGAAACCGCTGAAATGCCCGGCATGTACCCCGCCGGTGAATACGATCTGGCCGGTTTTGCGGTCGGTGCGGTCGAAAAGTCGAAGATTCTGACCGGCGCATCGGTCAAGCCCGGCGACGTGGTGCTCGGCCTCGCCAGCAGCGGCGTGCACTCCAATGGTTTCAGCCTGGTGCGAAAGTGCATCGAGCGTGCAGGCAGCAGCGCACCCGCTACTTTGGACGGCAAGCCCTTCAAGCAAGCGCTGATGGAGCCGACCCGCCTGTATGTGAAAAATGTGCTGACTGCCCTGGCCGCCCACCCGATCAAGGCGCTGGCCCATATCACCGGCGGCGGCTTGCTGGAAAACATTCCGCGCGTGCTACCCGAAGGCACGGCCGCCCACCTGAAAAAGGGAAGCTGGCCCCAGACCGAGTTGTTTGCCTGGCTGCAAAAGACCGCCGGCATTGACGACATCGAGATGAACCGCACCTTCAACAACGGCATTGGCATGGTGGTGGTGATTGACGCTGCCGAGGCCGAGGCCTGCGCGGCCACCCTGCGTGCTGCGGGCGAAACGGTTTACACGATTGGCAGCATTGCCGCATTGGGCGACACCGCTCCCGTAGTCGTCGCCTAATCAACGCTACGCGGCCCGCAATCCGTTGCAGGCCGGCTCTTGGGTGCTACTGGTCGCCCCGCAGCTCATTCACCCGGCCGGTGATGGCTTCGCCATCCAGCAGGTCTTCGGTGTGCACCAGGTAGCACTCCAAATCCGCCAGCGCCTGCTCGGTGTTGCCCATTTCGGC
>CAKZJN010000064.1 GCA_936943465.1 uncultured Rhodoferax sp. | reverse complement strand
GCCGACCTGTGATGGGGGACGCGGGGCGCTAAGTCATCGTCAGTGCAACGCTTCTCACCTTTTTGCTTGCTCTCCCGACTAGTCGAGCACGAGAGTGCAGGACTTCATAGCATTCAGCTACCATTCAACCGGGACCATTGCCGGAGTACGCACTTGAAACCTTCTGATGCATTGCACGCACATCGCGATGCGATCCGTAGCGTTGTCGCGTCTCATCGCGCCTGCAACGCGCGGGTGTTTGGCTCTGTCTTGCACGGTAAGGACACTGACGGAAGCGATCTGGATATCCTCATCGATCCCATGCCGGAAACCACGCTGATGGATGTAGCCGCAATTCAGGTGGAGTTGCAGCGCTTGCTGGGCGTCTCGGTCGATGTGCTGACCCCCAGAGCTTTGCCAGACTCCTTCCGCAGCAGGGTACTGACCGAGGCTGCGCCGATATGACAAAGTCGCTGCGTGTACATGACTACCTCGGGCATATCCTGAGAGCCATCGAGCGCATAGGCCGTTACACCGCAGATATGGACAAACAGGGGTTTCTCGATAGCGAAATGGTGCAGGACGCTGTGATCCGAAACATTGAAATACTTGGCGAAGCGTCCAACAACATCCAGCGGGTTGCACCCGATTTTGCAGCCCAACACCATGACATTCCCTGGCTCGTCATGTACACGATGCGCAACCGGGTGTCCCATGGCTACGATCAGGTTGACCTAGAGATTGTCTGGAACACAATTCACAGCGATCTGCCGAATCTGTTTACCCTAGTTCAAAAGGCGCAGACTGCGGCACACTAAGCCAAGCTGTGCTTGCGCCTTATCCGCGCCGCGCCCTTACCGCCGCCGCCAACTGCTCCAGCACCGGCAGCGTCTGCGCCATGCTGATGCAGGCATCCGTTACCGACACACCATGCTTGAGCGGCACGCCGGGCGTGATGTCCTGGCGGCCTTCTTCCAGGTGGCTTTCGATCATCATGCCGGTGATGCGGCGGTCACCGCCTGCAATCTGCGTTGCCACATCGGCGGCCACAGTGATCTGGCGCTGGTGCTGTTTGCTGCTGTTGGCGTGGCTCACGTCAATCATCACCTGCTCGCGCAGGCCGGCGGCCTTGAGCAAGGCGCAGGCGGCATCCACATCGGCGGCTGAATAGTTGGTCTGCTTGCCGCCGCGCAGGATGACGTGGCAATCGTTGTTGCCGCGTGTCTCGAAAATGGCAACCTGGCCCATCTTGGTCATGCCCATAAAGGCGTGTGCGGCCTGTGCCGCCTGAATCGCATCGCTGGCCACCTTGATGCCGCCGTCGGTGCCGTTCTTGAAGCCTACCGGGCACGAGAGGCCGCTGGCCAACTGGCGGTGGCTCTGGCTCTCGGTGGTGCGCGCTCCAATGGCGCCCCAGCTCACCAGTTCGCTGATGAATTGCGGGCTTAAGAGGTCAAGGAATTCGGTCGCCACGGGCAGGCCGAGTTCCAGAATTTCCAGCATCAGCCGCCGTGCCATTTCCAGCCCCTCGTTGATGGCAAAGCTGCCGTCCAGATGCGGGTCGTTGATGTAGCCCTTCCAGCCTACGGTGGTGCGGGGTTTTTCGAAATACACGCGCATCACCACCAGCAGGTCGTCCTTCAGCGCATCCGCCTGCACTTTGAGTTGCCGGGCATATTCCATGGCCTGCGCGTGGTCGTGGATGGAGCAAGGTCCCACCACCACAATCAGCCGGTCATCGGCACCATGCAGCACCTGCGAAATCGCGGCACGGCTGCTTTCCACCAGCGCCTGCGCGGTGGCTGATGCGGGTAGCTTTTCTTCCAGCAGCGCGGGTGTGATCAGGGGGCGCACGGCACCGATGCGCACATCGTCAATGCGGGTGGTGTCGTGGGTGGTGAGGGGGGCGGATACAGCAGAGGTCATACGGGAATTTTAGTGGTGCTCGATTTCGGAGCGGCGTCTGGAGGCAAAGAAGGCTACCCCATAACGGGCGCGGTGAATCCACCACGGATATTCGCGAGGCATTACCGGTGCGTTCTTTCCCGGCGATCCTCACTTGGCGCAATGCCGTATTTGCGCCGATAGGCGCGTGAAAATGCCGACGCCGAGGCAAAGCCGCAGGCCAATCCCACTTCAATCACGCCCATGCTGGTTTGCCGCAACAAATGCCGGGCGCGCTCCAGCCGCAGGCGCAGGTAGAACTGCACCGGGCTGGT
>CAKZJN010000063.1 GCA_936943465.1 uncultured Rhodoferax sp. | reverse complement strand
GCCCACCCGGAGTTCAAGACCGAATGGTGGTACCTCACCGGCTGGCTCAACCTGCCGGGGCAGGAAGCGGCGTTTGGTTTTCAGCTCACCTTCTTTCGCAGCAGGGTGGACGGCACGCAGAACATGCGGTCTCGGCTGGCGGCGCGGCAGTTGCTGTTTGCCCATGCGGCGGTGACCGACACCCAAAGCAAACGGATGGTGCATGACCAGCGCATCGCCCGATGGTCCGGGGAGGCTCCGGGCCAGAACCCGGCGGACAGCGCGTCCGCCAGTACGCAGGACACCGGCGTGGTGTTGCGCGACTGGTCTCTGCTGCGCGAAGGCACCGATTTGCGTGCCCGCGCTCGGTCTGAAGTCTTTACGCTGGACCTGCGGCTACACGCCAGCCAGCCCGTGCTATTGCAAGGTGATCAGGGTTACTCGCGCAAAGGGCCCGCAGCCCATGCGGCCAGCTTCTACTACAGCCAGCCGCAGCTTCAGGTGAGCGGCTCGCTAAACCTGCAAGGCAAACTGCACGCCGTTGAGAAAGGGGTCGCCTGGCTGGACCACGAATGGAGCGAGGCCATGCTGGACCGGGCGGCCGTTGGCTGGGACTGGATCGGCATCAACCTGCTTGACGGCAGCGCGCTGACGGCGTTTCGTTTGCGCGACCGCGATGGCCGTGCTCTGTGGGACGGTGGCTCGTTTCGCGCGGGCAGCACGCACTACAACTTTGCGCCGGGCGAGGTGGTTTTCAAGCCCCAGCGCCAATGGCGCAGCCCTTTAAGCCGCGCCAGCTATCCGGTGGAGTGGATCGTTCGCACCCCGGCCGACTTCTATACGGTGAAGGCCGTGGTGGACAACCAGGAGCTCGACAGCAGCCAATCCACCGGGGCCATTTACTGGGAAGGTTTGTGTGAGGTGTGGGACAGCAATAATCGTCTGGTGGGGCGCGGCTACCTGGAGATGACGGGCTATGCTTCCCCGCTCAAGTTGCAGGGCTGAAGGGCGATGCCTGAATGGCGGTGCGCTTCCTGCTTGTAAACCCGGTCTCCGCCCTCACCTAAGTCCCCATGAAATCTGAACGCGCAAAAGCCAGTAACCCGAAGTCTCTCTCTGGCCTTGTGCCGTTCCTCAAGCCTTACCGTCTGCAAATTAGTCTGGCCTTATGTTTTCTGGTCATGGCCGCCATGGCAACGCTGGCCTTTCCCATGGCATTGCGCAGCCTGATTGATGCGGGTCTGGTCAAAGGCTCGCAGGGCGAACAGATGATGGCGCTGCGCGAACACTTTGCTTTGTTGTTTGGCGTAGCGGTGGCGCTCGGCTTGTTTTCGGCGGCCCGTTTTTACATGGTGACCTGGCTGGGCGAACGCGTCACGGCCGACCTGCGCAATGCGGTTTACAGCCATGTGCTGCACCAAAGCCCCGAGTTTTTTGAAACCACGCAAACCGGCGAAGTGCTGTCGCGCCTGTCGGCCGACACCACGCTGGTGCAAACCGTGGTGGGCTCATCACTGAGCATGGGCCTGCGCAATCTGGTGATGGGCGTGGGTGCGTTGGCTATATTGATCTGGACCAACCCGGTGGTCATGCTGCAGGTGGCCCTGGTGCTGGTGCTGGTGGTCATGCCCAGCCTGTGGTTTGGCCGGCGCGTGCGCAAGCTCTCACGCGCCAGCCAGGACCGGGTGGCAGACTCCAGCGCCATCGCAGCCGAAGTGCTGAATGCCATTCCCGTCGTGCAAAGCTACACCGCCGAAGGGCGTGAATCGGGTCGCTTTGACACGTC
>CAKZJN010000062.1 GCA_936943465.1 uncultured Rhodoferax sp. | reverse complement strand
AAGGACTTGCCCTTTACCTTCAAGCTCGATGACAGCATGGCCATGTCGCCCGCCAGCGCCTTGTCCACCGCCAGCAAGGTGATCGTGGGGGCGCGCATCAGCAAGAGCGGCAATGCGGTTCCGCAAGCCGGAGATTTGTCAGGCCAATCGGCTCCTGTTAAGGTCGGTGCCACGGGTGTGCAAATCGAAATCAAGGAAACCGTCAAACCCTAAGCGACCGGGAGGCGCAAGGGGGGCTTGAGTCATGAACTACCTTTATCTCTACGCTGGAATCATCCTCGCGATCATCGTGCTGTACTCGCGCAAGCACGTGAAGAAGGTGGAGACCGACAAGAGCCTACTCAAGGAATCCATTCAGAGCGGGCTGGCCGAGCCACCGTCCTTGCACCCGATTTTTGACCCGGTGCGCTGCATCGGTTCTGGCTCCTGCACCACGGTGTGCCCGGAAGGTGCGATCGGCATCGTGAACGGCCGCGGTGTGCTGATCAACGCGGCGCACTGCATCGGACACGGCGCCTGTCTTGCGGCCTGCCCGCACGACGCCATCAAGCTGGTGTTTGGTACCGAAAAGCGCGGCATCGACATTCCGCACATCAGCCCCGAGTTCGAGACCAATGTGCCCGGCATTTATATTGCCGGCGAACTGGGTGGCATGGGCCTGATTCGTAAGGCGGCGGAACAGGGACGCCAGGCAATCAATGCACTGCGCAAACGAACCAGCGGTAGCGCCGAATATGACGTGGTCATCGTCGGTTGTGGCCCGGCCGGTCTGTCGGCCGGCTTGTCCTCCATGCACCACAAGCTCAAATACAAACTGATCGAGCAGGAAGACTCCCTGGGCGGATGCGTCTACCACTACCCACGCAACAAAATTGCCATGACGGCGCCGGTGGTCTTGGACATCATCGGCACCGTGAAGTTCGGCGAAGTGCAAAAGGAAAAGTTGCTCGAATTCTGGAACGGTGTGGTGGAAAAAACCGGCCTTGAAATTGGCTTCCGTGAACGCATGGAAGGCATCGAAAAGTCAGACGATGGATTCGTGGTGAAGACCAACAAGGGCGGCTACGTAACCAAGAGCGTGCTGCTCACCATGGGTCGCCGCGGAACCCCCCGCAAACTCGATGTGCCCGGTGAGGAAACTGCCAAAGTGGTGTACCGCCTGATCGACCCCGAGCAATACAAGGGTCAGGCGGTGGTGGTGGTCGGCGGCGGCGACAGTGCGCTGGAAGCGGCCATTGCCATTTCTGACCAGCCCGGCACCGACGTGATCCTTTCCTACCGCAGTTCCGCCTTCTCCCGCGTGAAGCAGAAGAACCGCATGTTGCTGGAGCAAGGCGAAAAAGCCGGCCGCATCAAGGTCATGCTCAGTTCCGGCGTGAAAGAAATCTTTGAGAAAGAAATCGTGATCGAGTCGGATGGCCAAAAGCAGACCTACAAGAACGATGCCGTCATCGTTTGTGCAGGAGGCTTGCTGCCCACGCCGCTGCTGCAGAAAGTCGGCATTCAATTTGAAACAAAGTTCGGTACCGAATAGTCCGATCGACCGGGCCGACCGTCGATAATGACGGAACTTTCGGCGCCAAACTCCCCCTATGAAACCCCTCTACATCGCTGGCCTGGTTCTTTTGATCCTTATTCTGGTGCTTGCACTGATCGGCACGGTGCTGGCACGCACCAACACCATCCGGGTCCGCACGGCTCCCACCTACACCCGCATTTGCACCATTCTGGTGCTTGGCGCCTATTACGGTTTGACCCATTTCGATTGGCCGGGAGTCCACCTTCGCGAACTCGACTTCTGGTCTTTATTGGTCATTCTGGCTATCGGCGCTTATGCCCTAATCTGGGCCGCCGTGGCTTATCAGCTCAACCGGGTCGACAAGGGTCAGTTCGGCGACAGCTACATGTTGTCGATGCTCTACACCGATAGCCAACAGCCCCCCCTGGAAGATATGGTGGGAATCAAGCCACCGCCCGGCAAAAAGCCCAACTAACCCTTTTTTGTTCGTTGGCGAGGCGCTCTGGCGTAACTTTTGCTGGTTTATTCCGCAAAGCGCGTTTTACCGGTTGAAAATGTCGTCGTAAGCCAACAAAATGGGCGAAACTTACAATACCTTAAAGCGCCTGTCACGGGGATATCGTTAACTTACGGGGCGGGGCAGGGTGTTACCCAGGAATGCGCTGAGGGAAAGGGCTTTTGGCCAACAACATACATATGAGTACCGCTGCAGATCAGAAACCGGCAAAGCCAACTGAGGCAAAGTCTTCCGTCGAAGTACTGGCGGCAGATACCTTTGTCTATTTGGGGCTGGCCGTTCTTATTTGGGGTACTTGGCGCATCAGCCAGCTCGGCTTGTTTCAGTCGGGCGACGATACCGGCTACTGGATTGGCGTA